>NZ_JBIQNW010000013.1:39325-154090 GCF_047228265.1 Nostoc sp. UIC 10607
TGACCGTTGAATAAACCTTCAACTTTCTTGCCAGGATAGCTTTTCTTATTGAATTCTAGGTTAGCGATCGCTTGTTGAAGTGTCCAACTAGGTTCCATGCCAACTTGCACTCCATCCCAGAAAAGTTGGTATTTACCTAAAGCGTTTGGATTTTGGGTTGGTTGAGAAGCAGTATTGCCTGAATTGGGTAAATTGATGGCAAAATTGTCACCTTTGCAACGGCGAAATGCACATGCTTCTGCCTTCCCTTCAAATCTTAGTGGACTTCCCTTAACACAACCTTGTACTTGGGCGTAAGAGCCAGCAAAATCAACAGTACCAAAAGTCGCACAGCCACCATCACGACCTATATATTGTTTCTGACTGGTGATTGGCCCAAGCTTGGCATAAAATTCGTAACCAGCACCTTTTTCTTCAACACATACACCTACACCTTTAACATCTATGCAATTAGCCTTATCTTGTGCCATTGCAGGTTGAGCAAAATTCAATGAAAATAGTGGCACACCGACACTGATGAGTGCTGCAAGTAGACCTAATGGTTTGCGGGACATAAATTTTTCCTTACGAGTAGATTGGTGAGACGAAAAAGCAGATTTAGAGGTGTAATTAGTAGTCATGGTTTACGTTCCTTTGTTGAGTAGTTAACGGTATGATTGTTTATAAGTTGATTTGCTGTTGAGCTAGGCGAAATTAACAGGGCAAATCGCTCATCATGCTGATGATTTGCTGCCACTGTACAAATCTGCATTGGGCAGAAATAATGACTACCTGGCTTCAACTTCTGTGGAGAGTAGTTAAAGTAGTTTGAATTACCGCAACCTCGAATTTGTTGGTTGGCGTTACTTACTTCACCCTCCACAGAGTTACACGTTTAACTTTTGAGGTTTATGCACTCAAATAAGAACAAAGCCAAAAAATTTTTTAACAACCCACTAGAGCCAATTTCCCAGCAAGACGTAAGATGCCCAATGTAAAGGATGGCGGTAATCTGGGTCTTTTAAAAGAGAGAGTTGAGCTTGCCGCAGTGCTTCTGCTTTTGTCACCTGCTTTGTTGCCAATTCTTTATAAAATTGACCAATGAGGCGAGCACCCGATTCATCATCCAAACTCCAAAGAGAAGCTAAGGTACTGCGTGCACCTGCTTGAATTGCCATCCCAGCCAGTCCTAAAGCTGCTCGTTTGTCTCCCTCGGCAGTTTCGCAAGCACTGAGAACGAGTAATTCAATTGGCTCAGGTGTAGTTTGCTCTCTGCTACGAAGCAAATCTTTTAGTTCGTTGAGTTTAATCGGTTTATCCCAAGCCAGCACAAAGGTTTCATCAGCATTGGAACTAAATTGACCATGAGTTGCCAGATGCACTACAGAGAAGGGCACAGAGTCAATCTGTTTTCGTAATTCTGAACTAGTAAATTTCTGATTCACGAGAACTTCGCTAGGCACTTCCGACTCAATTGCTTTTAATTCGTCACTGACATTTGGTAAGGAACTAAACCCATGTCGTGCTTCTGTGAGTCCAGCGACCAAAGTTTTTAGCCTACCTTGGCGCAAAGGACGGGGCCCCAATAGCTCTAACCCAGGCGTAAGGGCAATACTGTATTTCTCTACCAAATACTGTTTGCCATCATACAAGGCTGCGATCGCCACATTCCGCAAAGAACCATCTAAGACGAAAACTAATGTTTTCACCTGACTTTCAGACAGTTCTGCTTCCACAGGGCGAATTAACCAGTCGTAAACTTTTGCAGATAATAATTTTCCTTCAGGTGTTGTGAAAGGCTTCTCTAAATTTTCTCTGAGTTGCTCTATAACTTCTTCTACTTCGTGTTGACTTATTTTGGTGGCATAGTGGCGTAGTGGCTGCTGAGGTAAACTCAGAATTACTTCTAGTCGGTCTGGGAGAATGATGGGATAAATTACCGCTGCTTCTGATTGTTGAATCTGCTCAATCGGTACTATCTGACCTTGTAGACAAGCTGAACGAAAGAAGTTGTCGAGTTCTGCTAGTTGTAGTGATTCAATTACTTGACGGGCTTGTTTTAGCTCCACCTGACTAGGTTCTACGCTTTCGCCCGGATTTAACAGTAATTGTACATATTCACGATATACAGGCTCTACAGCTTCACGGAAGGTAAATTGAATATCATTGTTAATTGCCACCAAATCGCTACGCAGAGATTTTAATGTTGTGAAAGCTACTTCGTAGGCAGATGTTGCCGGCTTGATTTCCCCTTGGGCTTTTAAAATGCGTCCTAATTGCCATTGCCACTGATAACTAATATGTGGAGTATTAATGGCTTGAGCTATTTGCAAAGCCTGCTGGGTTAAATCTTGAGCATTTGACCACTGCTGAGTTTGTTCGTAGAGTCCACCTAGATAACCCAAAGCATAAGACTCAGCTTGTTGGTCACTTAAGTTTTGAGCTTCTTGAATTGCGATCGCCAGTAGTTTAGCAGATTCAGCGTTTCCTTTAGTTCCCAGTTTCACCAAACTTTTGGCAAGGTTGATGCGAGAGTAAATTGTTGAGCGACTGGGAGGTAGATTACTAAACTTTGGCTGGAGTTGTAGCGAGAGATTCTCGGCTTTTTTCGTTTGTCCAGTTGCTATCAATAGCTGGAGTTGATTGATTTGAGACTGAATCTGCGTCATGTTGCTTGCAGAGGCAGTAGTTGCAGCCTGTTCGTAATATGCCAATGCTGCATCTGTATTGCTTTGGGCATAAGCTGTGTTACCCAGGCTGAGTAAGGTTGCACTCAATTCTTGTTGTGACGCATTAGCGCCACCCTGTAGCATCTGCAAACTTTGCTGTAAAACTCTGCGAGAATCAGCGAAAGCGCCCACTGATTTAAGAACGTTGCCCAGGCTACGCAATCCTGTAGTTTTTAACTGCCGGTCTGGTTGATTCTCTAGTGTTTGTTCTACTTCTGCTAGGGTTTTACGAGCTTGGAGATAAAGCCCTAGAGCTTGTTGGGCTTGAGCTTGATTAATTAAACTGCCAATTCTGCCTTGTGTATAGCCTGCTGTGATATAAATGGCAGTTGCCTGTTGCCAACTATTGAGAGCTTCTTCTGCCTTACCTTGAGCTAATTGCAAACTTCCTTGAGTGTTGAGCGCTTGGCCAAAGATGAGTTTTGTTTGTGCTGTTGTCTGTTTGGAGTTTTGGATTAAATTCAAGCTAGAGCTAATTGTCTTAGTTGCCTGCTGCCACTGTCCCAACTGCTGGTGAGCCAAGGAGAGATAATTTAGCACCATAGCTTGAGACGATAAATTCTTTTCTGCTTTGAGTGCCAATTGCCAAATATTTACAGCATCAGCATATCGTTCTGCTTGGTACAGTTCTCTACCTTGTTTAATTAAATTTGAGTTCGATAAATATTGTGTTGATCTCTGCTCCATTTTCTCTTCTACAAGCAGAGGTTGAACAGAAGAGGCTGTAACTTGCCTGAATTCGAGCATCAGAGTTAGACTCATCCCCGTTAGCACACAAAGCAGAAAAGCTAGAGCTTTACGCAAAAATCTTGGCTGTTTTTTTGCCATCTGAGAGTCCAACATCAGTTTTGGGCAACTGGACAATTAACAGGTGTGAGTGAAGAGTTGTGAGGAGTAGTAGTTGGAGCTTGAGCTACAAGGGTAATAGTACCATCAGCATTAGTTACCCATCCTTGAGCTTCGGCGATCGCAGCAGGTGTTTGTGAAACTAAGCTTACCTCTTGTTGAGAGCCACTGATCTGTTCATTAAGCAATGCGTGGGGTTGCAAGTCTTGCCAGATGGCATCACTGCTAAGTGGCTCAATGGGGTTAGGTGGCAAACCACCTCGCCCAGTGACTATAAATTCACTTTGTTGATTGGCTGTTACTCCCCCAGCACTCTTACAGGTTTGGGCAATGAGTGTGGAAGCATCTACTATATTTGTGGGCAAATTCGCTAGTCCGCGGCTGGGGTCGACATCGGGTGTGTTAATGTCTACAACTCCATTAATTCCCAGTTCTGAACTGGCGTTGATGTCACTGAGGGGTGTTAAAGTTTCACGGAATTGCAATCCAAAAATACCTTGAGCGGTAATATTTATTTTGCCTCCCGAACCCTCGAAGGCGTTGGCAATGATGTCGCTATTTTCGTTAGGGACAGCAACCACAAAACTTGTATCAATATTGATATTGCCGCCATCACCTTTGTCGAAGGCTTGGGCACTAATTGAACTATTATTCCGCAATACTACCAGATCGGATACTCTAAGCTGAATGTTAGCTTCACTACCAGAGGCTGTGGTAGCAGAGAGCGCTCCCTCGTTCAGCAAGATAGCCTTGGCGGTGATATCTAAATTACCTGGATTGCCTACTCCCAAACCACTAACAGTAACTTGACCTCCATCTCGCACAACCAAATTCTTTGTAGCAATTGTGAGATTGCCAGAATTTCCGAACCCTTGCGAACCAGCAGACAATATACTATTAACTCTACGAATACTAGAATTTCCCAACCCAGTATCTCCTATTCCAGAACCAGATACTTCTACAGATTCCAAGGCATTCACAGTCACCTTTCCCCCTAAACCCTCATTAAAGGTGCTAGCGCCAACTTCTCCCCCGTTTTGAATCAGTAAATTCTCTACGTTGAGAGTTAATGTTCCTCCCGCTCCTCTAGCAAAAGTATTAGCTTGGATTTGTGCTCCATCTTGAACTACTAAGCGACTAGTGTTGATTGTTATATCTCCTCCCTTACCAGTCGGTTGTGTAATGTCTGGTCGCCTGCCAACTGAACTGAATATGCCGCTACTTACTTGAGAACCATCGCTTCTTATGGCTGTACCGTTGGCTTCCACAGACTTAGAGGCATCCACAATCATTGTTCCGCCATTCCCGGAAGAGAAAGTGGATGTTCCTATCTGTGCGCCGTTACGGATAACTAACTGCCCAGTTTTAATTGTTAAATTTCCAGCATTACCTTTAGCACCTATATTAGATTGAGCAAACAAGCCACTGGAATTCCGTCCACCCCCGTATATTCCACTTAGCTCTACAAATTCTTTCGCAATCACTGTCAGTTCTCCTCCCTGACCCGTGTTGAAAGTAGAAACCGATACGACTCCTCCATCTTTAACGATTAACCGTCCAGTATCAATCGTTATATTGCCGCCTCTTCCCTCAGCCTGAGTTGTGGCAAAAAGACCAGTAGAAGACCCATTGAATGAAGTTCCAAAGAGTTCTACAGAATTCAAGGCATTCACAATTATTCTTCCACCTTGACCTACACCTCTGGTGTTAGCAAAAATACCTGAGCCATCCCCCATAATCAATCGGCTAGTGTTAATAATTACGCTGCTTCCCTCTCCAGAACCAGAATTAGCGACATTGATTAGACTGTTCTCGTCAATCGGGGAACCTCCACTCATTTCTACCAAATCTGTGGCGTTGATAATGACACTTCCTGGCTTTCCAGAACCTCTGTTGCGGTTAAAAATTCCTGATTCTTCGCTGAGAGTGACTTGCCTACCTTGGAGATGAACGCTACCTATACTTTGACTAATACTGTCAGAATTAGCAATGATTTCAGCCCTACGAGACAATTGGATATCCCGATAATTTTCAATGCCTTCATAGCTTAATGTCAGAGGAATAGCATCAGAGGCAAATGACCAGTTCAAGTGGACAAGACCATTGCCGAAGACAGATCCCAATTCTATCTGTCCCCCATCTGCTTTCATCCTCCCTTGTTCTAGAAAAATATCGCCTCCTACAAGTGCAAGGGTTCTTTGCGGTTGCACCTGGAGTCCGACAATTTCACCATTACTATCCTTAACAGTGGATTGGTTGAGGATACTACCTGGATTTGCGGCAAATTGTAAGCCAAGGGGTACATTGACAGTCAACAAGGGAGGAATTTGGGGATTAGTAGCACTAAAAGCAAAATTGTTATCAAATCTCAAACTATCAGCTGTACTCGCCACAAAAGAACCTGCAATGTCTAATCTTGCATTGACTCCAAATACAATACCATTGGGGTTAATTAAAAACAGATTTGCATTACCTAAAACCCCTAGTGTCCCCAAAATCTTGGAGTGGTTATTACCTGTGACTCTCGTGAGGATATTCTCTACTCCCCTGGGGTTAGAGAAGTAAACCCGTTGTTCGTTACCAATGCTAAATTCGCCAAAGCTGTGAAATAGGTTTGCTCCTCGGACTGCACCACCATCGATACGATTGCCTATTGCTTCTTTAACCTCAACCTCTTGGATTAAGATTGATGATTCACTTCCCAAGGTGGTATCAGCTTTAATTTCGGCGAGGACATGGTTTTTTCCAAAAATAGAAGAACTCAGCGCCGAAAGGGCTAATGTAAAAAGTAACAATTCTCTTAAGAGTTTAAACAATTTTTACAAAATAAAGATTAATTGTTGTTATAAATAATAACACTTTTTGATTTTTTTAGGTTTACCAAGAATGGAGATTTTATCCAATTGTAAAAAATTATTGAAGACAGAATCTCTATATCAATCCAAATTCCATTATCGTGCTACCGCACTCATGTTTTATTTGTTAATTTACCTGTACTAGCAAGAAAGCTTATACTAAACTTGAAAGGTCAGTGTCCTTGATGAATTGACACTCGATTGCATCCAATTTCAGAGACGCGGCTTTAAGGGACTCCAGAACTGCCCCACTCTCACGATCATCGGCATCGGCTGCATCTATAACAGTGTATCCATCTGATAGTTTAAATCTAGGCGATCGCTTTGCTAATCTCTGGACTACACACATTACTGACATCTTAATGTTAGATTAGATTATCCTAATTTGATATCTTTCTAAGTGCTAGTTAACCAGAAGAATAAATAAACATGAAAATTCAAAAACTAATTACAGAAGCACTTAGTTTACCTAATGATGCTATTTCCTATCATGTTAGTCAGCAGTTAGCAGCTATTTATCCTAAAAAAACGTTGCTGGGAAGTAATGATAGTTCGTTTAATTTAGAAAAGTACGCTGAGGCAAACCTCTGCAAAATTCAATATGATACTCATATCCATAACCAAATCCTCACTGGTTGGAACGGTATGGAGAACGAGATTTACAATTTTACTGAAAATGCCAGTTTTGAAGTTTCATGGCAAGGAGAAAAACTTAATGTACTTTTAATGAGTTGGCATGAAGGTTATTGCAAAACTCGCCATTTTTGGATTTTAGCTAATAGCACAAAATTAGCTAAAAACTTTTTTGCCGCAGTTTGTGATTGGAACTCAGAAATTCGTGATGAACTTTTAGTTTTTGAAGATGGGTACTGGAATAAAAACCCAGAGTTGTTTCAATCTATTCAAAGCGCAAATTTTGATAATCTCGTCTTGCATAGCACTCTGAAACAAGACATTCAAGATGACCTAATAACCTTCTTTGCATCCCGCGAAACTTACACAAATTATAGTGTTCCTTGGAAACGTGGTATTTTATTAATTGGCTCGCCTGGAAACGGTAAAACCCATACAGTGAAAGCATTAATTAATCAAATGCAGCAGCCTTGTTTATATGTTAAAAGCTTTAAATCTGAGTATGCAACTGATAGCGAAAATATCCGTAATGTATTCAAACAGGCACGGCAGTCAGCCCCTTGTATTTTGGTATTAGAAGATATTGATTCTCTATTGAATGATGAAAATCGCTCTTTCTTTTTAAATGAACTTGATGGCTTTGCCTCTAATGAAGGAATTGTGACCATTGCAACCACTAATCATCCAGAACGTTTAGATTCAGCAATTAGCGATCGCCCCAGTCGCTTTGACCGCAAATATCATTTTGACTTGCCAGCTATCCCAGAACGAGAAGCCTACATCACATTATGGAATGATAAATTAAAAACTGCTATGGGCTTGTCTGAGCCGGCTGTGAGTCAGATGGTTGCATTAACTGAAGGCTTTTCTTTTGCCTACCTCAAAGAACTATTTCTCTCGTCAATGATTCGTTGGATGGGAGCAATGGAAGATGGTGCGTTAGAGAAAATCATGATTTCTCAAGTTGCAATTTTGCGAGAACAAATGATCAGCACAACTGTTAGCAGCAAAGATTTAGAAAACTAAAATCAAAGAAGAATTTAGGAGCGGAGCCGGAGACGCTCCGCTTTCGCTCAGAATCAATATTGCTGATACCTGAATTCTGAACAACTTTAGCAAAATCGGCGGCAGATTTTCTTGCAATACAGTTCAGTTAAGCATTTTTTTCTTCCCTTTTTTCTCTTTTTTCTCTTTCTTCTCTTTCTTCTCTTTCTTCTCTTTCTTCTCTTCCTTTGCGTCCTACCCTTCTCCTTCGGAGACGCTACGCGAACGGGAAGCCACTTCTCTACGAGACACTCCGCGAACGTGTCTATGTGTCCTTCTCTAACGAGACGCTCTTGCTAGCTTGCTTCGACCTAGGAGTATGCGGTTCGTTAAAAAATTGACTTTGTTTGACAAAGAGTTAAGCCTTAACCCAAGCGTATTGGCTTTTCTTGGGTTGCGATCGCAACGGCTTGTTACAGACTTTCGGCAATTTTGACTAATAACTGCATACCGATGACTATATTAAAGCTTGGTCTAAAAGCTTTGTAAATATTAGCTTGCGAGTTTTCGGATAAGTCTTATTAATCAGCAAAGGCAATTTTAATAACTGCTAATTTTCTCACTAGCGTCATCTCTCCTGTATCGATATCCACGGTGAATAAAGAATTCATTGGCTCATGATTGAGATTAGCAACTGCATATAGTTTTCCTAATGGAGAAAAAGCTAAACTGAGCAAGTCGCTTTCTAAAGGTTTATTGTTGAAGTGTAATTCTGACAACTTGATAATTAGTGCTTTGCCAGTCATTACTGAATTATTCTCCATATCTAACTGCACCAAATGCACACTGTACCCCATACCCATGCTTGTAGCATAAATTTTTCTATTAACAGGGGATTGGGCGAGATTACTGTAGCGTCGGTCTGGTTGCAAATCGGGTAATAGTGCATCATAAGTTACTTTACCCGTCTCATAGTCAATGGTTGCTAACTCAAAAGGTGGAACACCCCCTCTTAGACCAACTATGCCCAAAAGCTTGCCATCTTGAGTTTCTAGCAGACTTTCTAAAGTACTATTATCCTGTTGAAATCCCCACACTTTTAGAGCTTTGTGAGTTCGAGAAGACTTGTCACGATTAAAAAATATGAGACGATTAAAATCGCCATTTTGCGTGCGTGCTACACAGGTGATAATGAACGTCCCGTTAGATAGATGAGTGAGACTTGTTAGCCGCTCATAAGGGTTGCTATGGAAGGCTTTATGCACATCTGGAGTACGTGTATTTTTATTCTCAACGGTGTTAACCGAAATTGGCGAGTGGGATAACTGTTTACCAGTTTCTATATCTAAAGATATTAGAGATATTTCAGGGGTCGTATGGGCTATATTTTCCACTTCTGAAGTGTGCAATGGCTTTCCTGCTGGATTACAAATTTTTTTTGCAGTTTCATTGGCTACACTTGTACTAACCATACTGAGGTTTTTCTTGGTCGCAAAGTGTACTCCATAAATTATGGAAGATGTCTGCACAGCACTTTCTTGCATATTGGAATTCATATCATTTTTAATAATTGTTTACGGACTTTTGACACTCTCACCGCTAACCGCAAAGCGGTGTAGCGGGAGATTCTTGCTTCTCAGAAACACGCTTTTGGGTACAAGTACCAACGAGTCTTACTGCTTCTCCACAAGCTTGAAGTTCGGTATGTCCTACCGTATTTGTTGACAGTATTTTTATGCCTTCTTCTCTCAAGTTTCGTGAGGCATTTTCATCCCTATCATGGGTTGTTTGGCAACTTGAACAAATCCACTCACGGACACTTAAATTCAACGAGTCATTCTTATGATCGCAGCATGAACAAAGCTTTGAACTAGGAAAGAATCTGTCAACTTGAACAAATTTACCTCCCTCTCTCTCTAGTTTGTAACTAATGAAATTAAGCAGCATACCAAAACCAGCATCATGTATTGACTTAGCCAAATTGGTGCGTGTCAACCCTTTAATACAAAGGTTCTCAGTTACTATGACTTGGTTATCATCAACTAACTTTCGTGAGAGTTTATGGAGAAAGTCTTGTCTTGTATTTGATATTTTTTCGTGAACTTTAGCAACTACCTTAATTGCTTTACATCTATTGCTAGACCCCTTTACTTTACGAGATAAAGCTTTCTGTCTAATTCGCAGTCGTTTGGCATATTTTCTAGTGGGTTTGATGGGGTCAACTTTATAACAGCTTTCACCGTCAAATACAGTTATTAAACTGGTTAATCCTAAATCAATTCCTGATATTTTTCCTTCCTTAGTGTTTGTTAAATCTCCAGTTTCAAATAATATTACTGCAAAATATTTGTCTGTACTTGTTTTAGAAACAGTCACAGATTTAATCTTGTCATTAATATTCTTTGAGAGACTAGCTTTAACAATACCGAGTTTAGGTAGCTTTAATCCGCCATCTTTGATTGAACAGCTTTCAGGAAATCGGATTGACTGTTTAGAATGCTTGCTTTTGAATTTTGGGAATCCTGTACGTTTTGCAAAAAAGTTTTTAAACGCAGATTCCAGGTTTTTTAGTGACTGTTGTAGAACAGCAGCAGTTGGTTCTTGCAACCATTCAAAATCAGCTAGTTTCTTCAACTGAGTAAGGTCTTTAGCCATCTGGCAGTAAGTCATTCCCTTACCAGTTTCTTCGTACTGATTATTAGTTTTATTAAGGTAGAAATTCCAAATAAAACGGGAACATCCGAAGCTTTTAGCTAGGGGTATTTCCTGTTCTTTGTTTGGGTAAATTCTGACCTTCAGTACATCTAACATCAATACAGCATTGAGAAACTTATGGTAATATACTGCTTACCGCTACCTCTTGCCAATATATGTAACATCATGGTTTTACGTGTGTTTCCAGGCTTAACGCTCACATTGTTCTAGTTGTGAAGTCCCGTAGAAAAGCTATTAATGCCGAAATACTAAACAGGCTAAAAGAAATCATCACAGATACCCTTAAAAAATGGGATGGTGAATTACTAGAGTTTAATGGCGAAGCAGACCATGTGCGTCTATTAATTGACTATAAACCAGATAAGCCACTATCAACACTGATTGGAAATATCAAAACAGTGAGTAGTAGATTAATTCGTAAAGAATACCCCTGGTTGGCTAAAAAATACTTCTATAACAAACCTTACTTTTGGACTGGTGCGTATTTTGTGCGGAGCCGGAGATGCTCCGCCTCCGGGCTAGTTGTGGAGGTGTCACGGTTGAACAATTAAATAATTACGTTGATAACCTTTGAACTTCCAAAACAATGATTCGCTACGCTCAATTTTATATTGGTCGCAATTCATAATCCCGTTAAGTCTGACGACTGTAACGGGAGTCCTCTTGCTCCATTCAGATAGAATTACGTTTATAACAAGTCTTAGTAGACTGTTACTACTCTCATAATACACTAGGATTGCATTGTGTAATTAGTATCAAATTTTAAAATTTCTCAGTTGTATAGGACTCCTGTCTTATTTCTGAACAATATTTCAGATACAACTTTGATAAAACGAATCGGAGTCCTATGGATTCGATTATTGCTGGCAGAAGTCAGTCAAGGCGAAATAAAAATTCTCTATTGACAAAGTAGTTTCAGGAAATTATTTAATTTAACGGCTCAACGCCGTTAAATTAAATGCGCCATCTCTCCCAACTCTCAGGCTCTGGCAGAGTGGGATAATTCACTTCCTTTACCCTTGCGTCCTATAGGTAAACACATCGGTGTCCCCACAAGTGGGTCAAGAATAATCCGACACTTCAATCCAAAAACCTCCTGAACCATTTCTTGAGTCATGACTAGCTCTGGTTCGCCAGCAGCAAAAATTCGACCATCTTTAACTGCAACTAAGTAATCAGCATAACGACAAGCCTGATTTAAATCATGCAGCACCATCACAATTGTTCGCCCCTGAGTTTGGTTCAACTCATACAACAAATCCAAAATCTCTATTTGGTGGGTCAAATCCAAAAAAGTAGTCGGTTCATCTAAAAGTAAAATATCTGTATCTTGCGCTAGTGCCATTGCAATCCAAGCTCTCTGTCGTTGTCCACCAGACAAAGTATCTAATCCTCTATCTGCTAATTCCAACAAATCTGTAATTAAGAGTGCCTGCTGTACGATTTTTTCATCTTTTGCCGACCACTGCTGCAACCAATTTTGATAAGGGTAACGCCCTTGTGCTACCAAATCTTGTACTGTTAACCCTTCCGGTGCTACTGGCCCTTGGGGTAAAATACCTAACTGCTGCGCTACTTCTTTAGTGGAAAGATTAAAAATAGACGTTCCATCAAGATAGACATTACCGCCACAGGGTTTAAGCAATCTTGCCAAACCTCGTAACAACGTTGATTTCCCACAACCATTAGCACCAACTAAAGCACTAATTTGTCCGTTAGGGATTGCCAAATTCAGGTCACGGATAATCAGCGCACCATCGTAGGCTAAAGACAGATTTTTGGTTGACAGTCCTTTCATAGGTGATATTTCTCAGCTTTATTTTTTGCGATTACGAATTAATAAATAAAGAAAATAAGGAGCGCCAACAGCAGCAGTTACCACCCCACAAGGAAGTTCAATAGGTGCAAATAGCGTTCTTCCTAGCAAGTCTGCCATTACAACAATCACTCCCCCCAACAGTGCGGAGGTAGGAACTAAGCTTTCATGGGTTGCACCTACCAACTGTCGTCCTAAATGGGGTGCGATTAAACCAACAAAACCAATATTTCCGGCGGTGGCGACTCCTGCACCTGCTAAAGCTACACCCACCAGCACCAGTAAACCACGTTGCCATTCCACCTGGCTACCTAGACTTTTGGCGACATCATCTCCTAAGTTAAGAGCGTTCAAATGCCTTGCTAGTGTCAAAGCCATAGGCACAAAAACAATTAACCAAGGTAGTAAGGAAAAGACTTGCTCCCAAGTCCGGCCGTAGACGCTCCCAGCTAACCAAACCAAAGCATTACTAACGTCATAAATTTCGCCAAAGGTAATCATCAAGCTGGTTATGGCACTGGCGATCGCAGATAAACCAACACCCATTAAAATTAATAGAATCGGGGAACTACCGTTATTCCAAGCTAGCGAGTAAATTAAAATCGCCATTAGCAAAGCACCAGCAAAGGCTGATAGAGGCAAGGTGTAAATTGGTGCTGATGGAAATAGTACAATTACTGTAACAGCCGCCAGACTCGCCCCAGCATTGATGCCAATAATACCTGGGTCAGCCAATGGATTGCGTGTCAGTCCTTGAAAGATAGTCCCAGAAATTGCTAGCGCCATCCCTACCATAAAAGCTACAAGGGTGCGGGGTAGACGGAGATTCTGAATCACGAATGAATGGTCTGGATTTCCTGTATCTAAACCCAATATAGTTTTCACGATATCTAAAGGCGAGATTGGATATTCACCCCGCCCGACATTCATCACCATCGCCACTGCGATCGCTACTGCCAAACATAGCAGTATGATTGGTACACGTCGATCGATGCGGAAAGATATCGCTTGGGAACGAATGACTAGCCAATCAAAACTCATTTTTTCACCTTTGATTTAGCTAGGTATACAAAAAAAGGAGCGCCAACTATTGCTGTCATTACACCCACAGGTAACTCCTGTGGTTTGAGCAATACACGGGCGGCAATGTCTGCAACCAAGAGTAAAATAGCACCCAAAACTGCACAATAAGGTAATATCCAACGGTAATCGGCTTTAATGTAAAATCTCACTATATGGGGAACAACTAAACCAATGAAGCCGATTGGCCCTGCAAGAGCGACGGAACTTCCTGCTAGTAAGACTACGCTGATAGCGGTAAATATTTTGATCCAAGCTGTCTGTTGACCCAACCCTTTGGCGACATCTTCACCTAAACTCATAGTGGTAATTTGTCTGCCGAGGGCAAAAGCTATTACTAATCCGATGCCGACGAAAGGCAGTAGTTGTAAGAATAAATTAAAATCTCGACCAGATAACGAACCAGCTAACCAAAATCTAACTTGTTCGAGGGTTTGTTGACTGACAATGAGGATACCGGTGGTGAAGGAAGAAATCAGAGCAGTTAACGCCGCTCCTGCTACTGTCAGATTCAGTGGGGTGGCTCCTCCCCGTCCCAGAGAACCAAGGATGTAAACTAACACCGCTGTTACTCCCGCGCCCAGAAATGCCACAAGGGCGTAAACACTTAGGGATGAGCTGCCAAAAACAAAAATTGCCACAACGACAAAGAGGGCGGCTCCCGACTCAATACCTAAAATACCTGGATCTGCTAAGGGGTTTCGCGTCAAACCCTGCATCAATGCTCCCGATACGGCAAGGGCTGAACCTACAAGGATAGCAATTAGCGATCGCGGTAATCTCACAGTCTGAATAACTAAGTGATCATAGGAACCATCAAAGGCTATAAAAGATGTCAAAATCTTGCTAACAGGTATTTCTGCTGCACCTAGTGTCACACTGTATATTAAACAAATTAGCAGCATACACAGTCCAAAAACCAGACCAAATAAGGCTGTAATTGGTGGCTTTTTCAATTCTCTAAGTGATACTGTGGTCGCTTTTATCATTATCCTGCCATTATTTGAAAATATTACGCTCTGCTGGTAGGTTGTTTTTTCAATAGGCACTCTCAATATTTAACAGCTTTTTAATCATTGGAGTTGATAATCTTTCTTGATAAATATATAGATTACACGATCGCGTAGTCTTTTCCAGATTTTTTAAACGGAATAAAGGATACCGTTCCAGCTTTGATATACTTTCTCAACAAAGTGGTATTGTTAGATCAACTTAAATCTGCTTTGTCAAAGTCACTTGCGTGCAGCTTTACCTTGTTATCAAGAGGCTGCTCTAAGGATTACCAAGAAATAAATCACTACTACTTGTGGGGCGGACAAGATGTCCACCCTTATTGAGGGTCTGGCTCTTTGGCCTACCCCACAAAAAGAGTTGGATGTTTTTTTATTTGGAAGTTCCTTTGCAGATGTGCAGAAGGGCAAAGGGAAAACTTTTCTTCCCAGCTTGTTCTTTGACCAACAGCAGTTTCAGTCACCAGGCGTTACATCTGTAAATGGTGGTGTTCATGAGGATTGATCTTTTACTTAAGGTTTACAAAAGAAAATCAATACGCGTTTTACCCTTAATACTCAGTTTCATACTGGTTTTGTTTGTCGGAAGCCGCACTATGGCTGTACCAACAAAATCCACAGAGATATTATGGGATACCTATGGTGTGCCGCACATCTACGGCAAAGATGAGCGGAGTGCATTTTATGCCTTTGGTTGGGCACAAATGCAAAGTCATGGAGATTTGCTTTTGCGTCTCTATGGTCAAGCACGGGGACGCGCCGCCGAATATTGGGGAGAGGAATACCTAGAGTCAGATCGTTGGGTACAGACTGCGGGAGTACCAGAACGCGCTCGTTCTTGGTACAAAGCACAGAGTCCAACTTTTCGTAGTTATCTTGATGCTTTTGCTACTGGGATCAATGCTTATGCAAAACAAAATCCTAACTTGATTGATGATCAGGTTGAGGCGGTGCTACCAGTCAAGGCAGAAGATGTCATGGCTCACTTACATCGGGTGCTCAATTTCACCTTTGTAGTCAATCCAGAGGAAGTATTAGATCTGAGCAAAGAAAAATTGCAAGCAGGATCTAATGGTTGGGCGATCGCACCAAGTCATTCTGCTAATGGGAACGCAATGTTGCTAGCAAACCCACACTTACCTTGGTCAGATTTATTTTTGTGGTATGAAGCCCAAATCACCGCACCAGGAATTGATGCTTATGGAGCAACACTTGTAGGTATTCCTGTATTAGCGATCGCCTTTAACAACAACTTAGGTTGGACTCACACAGTTAACACCTATGATGGTTGGGATCTTTATGAACTCACACTGGGAGGTAATGGGTACCGCTTTGATGACAAAGTTCGTAATTTCCAGACAAAAACCCTCTCCTTGAAGGTGAAACAGAAAGATGGCTCCTTGCAAGAGCAACCATTAGTAGTAAAAAGTTCTGTTCACGGGCCTGTAATAGCTGAGAAAGCAGGTAAAGCCGTGGCGCTGAGAGTTGCAGGTCTTGACCGGCCAGGCGTACTCCAGCAATGGTGGGATATGGCACGAGCAAACAACCTTAGCCAGTTTCAAGCCGTACTTAAGCGCTTGCAACTACCAATGTTTACGGTGATGTATGCAGATCGAGAAGGGCATATTATGCACCTATTCAACGGTCAAGTTCCAGTGCGCTCTAAGGGTGATTTTGAATACTGGCAAAGCATAATTCCAGGCAATACATCTAAAACCTTGTGGACAAAAATTCATCCTTACCAAGATTTACCACGCATAGTTGACCCTAAGAGTGGCTGGTTACAAAATACAAATGATCCACCTTGGACAACTACCTTTCCAGCCGCCATTAAAGCAGATAATTACCCACCTTACATGGCACCTCGTTTTATGGATTTCCGCTCCCAACGTTCTGTAAGGATGTTGGCTGAGGATGACAAAATCTCTTTTGATGAAATGGTTGCATACAAGCACTCTACCCGTATGGAACTGGCTGATCGGATTTTGGATGATTTAATTCCAGCTGCACGCAAGTACGGTCAGGACATAGGGCAAAAAGCAGCCAATGTCCTAGAAGCCTGGGATCGGCAAGCCAATGGAGATAGTCGCGGGGCTGTATTATTTGCCTTTTGGGTACAACAGATGGACTTAGATAAGGCCTTTAGTAAACCCTGGAATGAAAATTCTCCACGCACCACACCCGATGGTTTAGCTAATCCTGAAAGTGCAGTTGCAACTTTGCAAGCAGTCGCAGCAGAGGTAGAAAAAACCTATGGGGCGCTTGATGTACCGTGGGGACAGGTTTTTCGGCTAAAATTGGGTGATAAGGATTTGCCTAGTAATGGTGGGGATGGCAACCTGGGAATTTTCCGTGTACTGAATTCTGCTCCAGGAGAAAATGGTCAGTTCCAAGCCTTTGCAGGTGATTCCTATGTGGCTGCAATTGAATTTTCTAACCCTGTACGAGCAATGGCACTCACCAGCTACGGTAATGCATCTCAACCCGGATCGCCTCACATTGGCGATCAGTTACAGATGTTTGCTAACAAAAAGTTGCGTCCTGTATGGCGATCGCGCTCAGATATTCTTGCTCATCTAGAAGAACGTAAAATATTCTGAGGATTCTGGGGAGACAGCTATGAAAGATCAGATTACCAAATATCAGGCTACTGAGCTACTACTGTTTCCCCAGAATCTTATTCTGTCTGTACAAGACTTCGGTTGAAAAATTGAGAGATATCCACGTTTCAATTCGGATTGCTATAGTACTAATTGCTAGTTTTTCGTTTCCTCTGGAGGTTATAAGAAATGTCAAAAACTGATTTATTACCCATCATATAGTATTGAATTCGACGTTTAATAATATTGTTAAATCGGGAAAGAAAATCATAAAAAAAGGATGGATTTTTCCTCATTTGTGTTAATGCATTTAACCATTTTCCTTGTTTGATAGGCTCTACAACTTGAGAATAAGCTAGATTTTTTTTATAGACTGCAAGATTATAAGAAAGAGCACGCATTAAAGCTGGATTGTTTTTCACAACTTCTTGTTGCATGAAAGAATTAGTAGCTTTGCAATATTGATTTAGACGTAACAATGGGCTTTTATATACAAGAGAACCGGGGCGTGAACGGTAGAAATAATAGGGTTTTGGCACAAGAAAAAAGCGAGCACCATTGATTAAGCATTTCATGTCAAGCCAAAAGTCCTCAGCTATGCTAACGGTTTCATCGTACAAAATGCCGTGCTGAATCAGAAATTTTCGTTTAAATATAGGCTTGCTTAAACCAAGATGCAACCCTGGTTTTCCATAGACATCAGTTTCTACAAAAGAAACGATATCTATTTGGAGAATTTTATCTATATGTTCTCCACTTTCTTCAATCAATGTACTCCAAGGGGATGTTGCACCATCTTTGATTAAATAAAGATCGTCAGCAATCATATCTGCATTTGTTTCATCTGCCAGCAATACAAGCTTTTCTAATCTTTCGGGATCATACCAGTCATCTGAATCAAGAACAGCAATCCATTCTCCTTGGGCTGCTTTGAGGGCACGATTACGCGCAGCAGAAACCCCAAGGTTTTGTTGATTAACTATTTTGAGACGTTGGTCAGTAAAACTTTTAGCGACTTCTACAGTTTTGTCACTTGAACCATCATCGACCATGATAACTTCAATATCTTTGAGCGTTTGCTCCAAGGCTGACTTTATTGCCTTCGCAATATAAGCTTCAGTATTGTAAGCAGGGATAATGACAGATACTTTAGGATTCACAACACTTAATTCCAGACTAAGTAGGAGAGCGAAAAAATTTCAAAGTAAGTAACGAAAAGTTAACTAGGCTGATTAAGTATCCTTTTTGACTCTCTCCCAGTAAAAAGGGATATTGTTCCAAAAGGAATAACAAGATGTTTTATACCTCTAGGAGCCTGAATAATAAGCATCCAACCATAACTCTAACTATTATTTAGTTCGACCTACAGGGATAAAAAGTTTGGTTCTAACGCTTCTTTTATAATTTCCAAGTGCATTATTTGATAATAATACACTTGGAAATCATAAAAGCCTTTTCTTGTGAGCTTTTAAAGCTGTTAAGCAATAAGTTTCGAGTATTAGATTCCATAAAAGAGTCGATAGAACCATGTTTATTTACTTAGGCTCATTTCACTATCGTACTTTTTTGTGACAAAGATATTAGCAAACTATGTCAAAACTGTAACTTACTCAGTTGTAAATCTGACTTTTTTCCTTAAGTCTCAAAAGGGTTGTTCACAAGAGATTATAGAACAAGCACATCATATAGGCAACACCTTGCTAATAGGCAACACCTTGCTAATTTACCAGGGTTCAACACCTGTAGAAACGACCTAAAGGAGGAGGCTTGGCAAAATCTAAGCTAATAAAATAGGCATTTTTGGATCGGAAACTGCACTTAATGCGATCGCAGAACTTTTCGGTTAACTGACAAAGCGTATTTACCAAAATCTCTCTATGTGATGAAGAATTTAATATTAATGGTGAATTAAGGTTCTTGAATAGACACGAACCTAAAGGGTTTTTACTATGGCTCTGAATGTATTCGAGTTATCAGCACCGCCGATTAACTCTATTGTTGGACATTTATTTGAACTTGGACAAGACCCATTAGGATTTCTGACCCGTTGTCGTGACTATGGTGATATTATTCCCTTACAGTTAGGGTTAACTCCGACTTTTTTAGTAACTAATCCTGAATACATAGAAGAAGTTCTAAAAAATCGCAACGATTTTATTAAAAGCCGAGGCTTACGCGCCTTAAAAACCTTACTAGGAGAAGGGTTGTTAAGCGCAGAAGGAGAATCCTGGTTTTGGCAACGTCGTCTTGCCCAACCAGTATTTCACCAAAAACGGATTAATGGATATAGCCAAATAATGGTAGAGTACACCAACCGAATGCTTCAAACTTGGCACGATGGTGAAACTCATGACGTTCATGCAGATATGATGCATTTGACGCTGCAAATAGTTATGAAGTGCATATTTAGCACTGATGTAGATGCAGGAGAAACAAAAGTTGTTGCCAATGCACTAGATGTAGCAATGCAGTGGTTTGAAAGTAAGCGACGGCAGAATTTTTTGGTATTGGAGTGGTTGCCAAGACCTGAAAACATCCGTTATCGTCATGCCATTGCCCAAATGGATGAAGCTATCTACAAACTGATTCAAGAGCGTCGCAACAGTGGGGAAAAAACCAATGATTTGTTGACAATGCTAATGGAAGCGAAAGACGAACAAACTCTTCAGCAGATGGATGATAAACTGCTGCGAGATGAAGTCGCCACCTTGATGTTGGCAGGGCATGAAACTACTGCAAATGCTTTATCCTGGACGTGGTTGCTCTTGGCACAAAATCCCGAAGTGCGTGAAAAATTAGAATTAGAGCTAAATCAAGTTCTGCAAGGAAAGTTACCAACACTCGAAGACCTTAGGCAGTTAGTTTATACACAGCAAATTATCAAAGAATCAATGCGATTATATCCTCCAGTCCCTCTCATGGGGCGGGAAGCAGCAATAGATACCCAGATTGGTAAGTACGAGATTCCCCAAGGCATGGCAATCATGATTAGCCAATGGGTAATGCACCGTCATCCAAAGTATTTTGAGAATCCTGAAACTTTTCAACCAGAACGTTGGACACAGGAGTTTGAAAAAGAACTTCCTAAAGGAGTATATATACCCTTTGGGGATGGGCCAAGGATTTGTATTGGTAAAGGTTTTGCTCAGATGGAAGCGGCTTTGTTATTGGCGACTATTGCTCAACGCTTCCAAATAGATTTAGTGCCAGGATACCCAATCGTGCCACAGCCTTCAATCACCTTACGCCCGGAAAACGGGCTGAAGGTGCAACTCAAACAGATTGTGCCAAACGCTTCTAAAGACGGGAAACCTCAACACGTACAAACTTCTAATTAGCAGTAGCGAAAAAGATTTTAGGCAGTTATTGATCTCCTCTAACCCACGCCACTTGCTCCAGTTCGGGGTTTCGGCCAACTGGAGCAAGTGGCGTGGATTTATGGGGATCTAGAACGCTTTATAGCCCTTTCAAGGTGGGTGAAAATTTTTGGTACGCGACACCTGCTAAATTGGCTATACGACCTTAGCAGATGGGTGTTTAATTTATTTTGATTGTTTGAAATTATAATTTCGGGTTAACGAGGAATCGCAAACTTGAAATGTCTCGTGTATCATGCTGCATACCATAGTCAGTTATGGCATATTCAAGTTGTAATATGAGACGATCTCGATTAATTGGAGTTTTGCTTTTATGAAAACAAAATGTATCTTCAACGAATCCAAAGCCTGCTTTACCACAAATAGTCACTAATGAGTCTTTAGTATAATAATTAATAATTTCTGCATCAGTTTCTGATTTAGGTAGCAATAAATGTGAGAGTTTCTTTTGTTTATGACTACCCCGAATGCAGATATGAGCGCCGCTATTTGCATCAACATCTGTCAAATAAAAGAAAAATTTTAAAAATCGATAATCATCCATATCGTAGTGAAACATTTGAAATGTTTGTCTCCTTTGTTCATCTGTTACCTCTCCAGAAAAACTCCACCACAGTTGATTACATTGATGTGCAGGTTCATGTTCTAAAAATTTGGCAGCTATTGCCAATAATTTAGGATCGTTCTGCAGTTGCAAAATAGCAGGACAAAGCAAAGCTGTGTTGAAGTAACCAGCTAAAGTCAATGGTTCACCATAAGCGATTTCTGCTAATTCCTTCTGAGAATAATAGAATCCCAATCTGCATTGGCGATGGATATAACAAGGATTAGAGTGTGCAAAAGAGACTATTTCTTCTACTATATTTTGAGGTAGATTGATACCTAAATAAAACCCATCTTTCTTGAGACTGTCAACTACTAAATTTACGTCGATATATGGGAATAAAGTAGGAGATTCATTTACATAAAAATTAGATGATTTAGCTGTAGCTTTTAAGAAAAACTCTCTTAGAAATCGCCCTATACGAAATCTCGCTAATTTCCGCATTAACAGCCATTGGGGATTTCTAACCAATCCTTTATAGTTTTCATAGCAAATATCATATAGTAACGGAAATTTTTTTTTTAAATAATTTCGAGTCAATATACTAAGTTGTCCATTATTGTCATTCATTATTATTTAAACTTTAGCAGTTAATACGTAATATTCTGTTACATTAATTTTGAGAAAATGAGTTTCAGTAGAGTTATTTTACGGCTCCCGTTTTTCTAAACAATAGCTCTTAATAAGTTTTTAGTAATTCTAGCTTTAGGCTTGTTGTAAGCTATCTTCTAGAGAAAAAATTACTTATATTGACTTTAATATCATAAAATTCTTAGCATTTATATTTGAAAAACTTATATTTTGGGTAATCTTTAAAATTATTTTTAGTTTGATTTTGCTTATACTTAAGTGGTTAAATTTTACCACTAAAACTGTTTTAATGATTACTCACAGTGAAGATAATGGCAGGAAATATGACTAACGGCGACAATACTGCTCGGTTAAGGGGAAATAGAGGGTAAAACCAAGAAAATAGTGTTCGCGTAAGAACTACGTGAACAACAAATCGGATAATTCGACTTACTTTTTCTGTTTGAGGCTATCGTACAAGTCCACCCAATTTTGACGAAGAGAGTCGATGCACGAAGTTAAGTCATAGATTTGAGTTCTTCTAGCTACGGAGAGGACAGCATCAATATGAGCAAGGCCTCCAGCCTTACCCAAATGCTTATATTTGCTCAATTTGCTGGGTTGAGTTGTGGAAAAATTGGTTTGGTAGCGTGTAATTTATACTACCAATAAGCTTGTTTTTTCCGCGTGCTTGGTAACGTAAAATACAACGACTAAGTAGTGATACTTCCCCTGAAGCCTGAATTTGTTGAATCATTTTGTTCGCGTATAATTTACATGAACAAATTATTCTTGATTCTACCATCTATATTCCCCTTAACCGAGCAGTATTGGGGCTAGTCATAGCTTTGCTACCAACAAGAGAACTTTTAAAACGCCCTCTTAGATGATTATCATTTCTATTTACAGGTATTTCATTACATAGACTTATTGACATGTAAGGGTTTTAAACTTTTACGGTTGAGTTACTATACTTTCAGTTAGTAATATCAAGAGGATGTATGAATTTACTGGATGGCAGTATTGCCCTGATTTCATACAAATCTTGCTTATTTAGTTTCTAGGTATGTGTTTATGCAGCAAGGGTTAAGGTTACTAATTCAACTGGTACTAGAGTTTGCAC
The DNA here is from genome assembly GCF_047228265.1 of Nostoc sp. UIC 10607. Classification (NCBI taxonomy): domain Bacteria; kingdom Bacillati; phylum Cyanobacteriota; class Cyanophyceae; order Nostocales; family Nostocaceae; genus Nostoc; species Nostoc sp. UIC 10607. The sequence goes on from NZ_JBIQNW010000013.1 coordinate 62,247, forward strand.
CTGTTGTTGCAGAGCTAGTACAGAAGAGAAATCAAGACAATTTATCTCTAAGTAAATATGAACCGATTGAAGCAATTCCCGAATTAGTCAAAGCTCTGAATCCTTCAAATAAAAACAGCAGTTACGTTGAGGACTTTGAACAAGAAAGAATTTCCCAGCAGCAATTAGTAGCTTACAATCACGAAATGCGATTAAGAATAGCCTCGCAAGAGCGAGAAACGGCGCTTAAGTTGCCAGAAGTTCATAAAATTCTTGATAGCTGGCCATTAAGACTATACCCTTCACAAATTTTAGACTCCACACATAATGGACACATTCCACTGAAAATTTTTATTGCTCCTCCTCAAGTAAATTTTGACAAATTTGACGATAATAAAGATGATAAAACTTCCCAAATTGAGTTAATGTTGGCTGAAGGATTACGAGATTTTCTTAACAAGCATTACTCTCTACACAGCCAAGTTAGACCAACAGAGTTATTGGCAGGAGCTTGGGACAGTAAACGTTTTCATAGTGAATCAAGTATTAAGGCTCTGTTTGAAATGTTGAAAACAGAGCCAAGTTTGATTTTGGAGTCAGAAAATGATGGTGATTATTTAAATTTTCGAATTGCCTACTGGGGTTTGGGACAAGGAAATTATTATTATAAAACAATTGCCCGTTTACCTTATCGACAAATTTTGGAAGAGTCTGCTAAAAGACGGGCGTTAGAATGGAAAAAGATTAGAGATGAACTGCTAGCATTGGGAGAAGACTTAGAGGAAATTAACCACATTGGAAAAGAGAATGTTGTTAATTTGGCAATTTTAGAAAAGCTAGAAAAATGGAATGAAAAAGGAATTGATATTAGTAAGTTATCCTTACAATATCAAGTCAATCGTCAAGACTTTGAAAAACTTTGCCAAGTTTTGATTACCTATCACTGTTTGGTTGCAGGTTGGGTAGCAGATGCTTACCACTTGGTTGATCATGGTGTACCTCCACTATTACCAGAGTTGCTGCCGAGTTTACTGTCAGATACTTTTGATTTACAATCATTACAGGTTATAGCCTCAGGTTATAAACAAGTTTACCAAGCTCTGGAAAATGAGCGTTGTTACTGGATTCCAGAATTGGCTTTGCAATTAGCCCAGAGTTTATCTCATTTAAGCGATTCCTCTTGGGCAAACGAACAGCTTGATTATTCTGTGAATACATGGTTGCGACTACGCCAAATATCACCACAAGATTCTACGAACCCGCTTCAGGCAATGCAATCAGCCGTCAGCGTCAAAGATGAGGAATATGTCAAAAAGTTAAGAGAATATTTTGTCGCAGTAGGTGATAGTCAGAGAATTGCTGATGTTGAAGAAATTTTAAATTGCGTCGCCAACCTCAAACACCAAGTAACACTACAACATATTGTTCTCAGCCACACCCTAACTGGACATTCAAAAAAAGTCACATCTGTCGCCATTAGCCCTGATTCTGAGAGTTTAGTTAGCGGGTGTGCAGATAAAACCATTAAAGTATGGAATCTTAAGACCGGCAAACTTATCCGCACCACAGAAGATTTAGGCGAAATTTCATCTGTTGCGATTAGTCCTGATGGACATTTTCTTGCCGTTGGTAGTTGCCAACACCCCAAAAGTAATGTCAAAGTATGGAATCTCAATTCTGACAAACTCCTCCACACTCTTTTAGGACATCAAAAACCGGTTAACTGCATTGCAATTAGTCCTGATGGACAAATTATTGCCAGTGGCAGTCATAAAATCAAAATTTGGAACTTGCATAAAGGCGATGCCTGCGGCGGGCTATGCCAACGCATTTGTACCCTTTGGCATTCATCCGCAGTTAATGCTGCTGCTATCAGCCCTGATGGTACAATCCTTGCTAGTGGTAGTTCTGACAACAAGATTAGGCTGTGGAACCCACGCACGGGTGATCCATTACGCACCCTCAACGGACATTTAGGTGGGGTGAAATCAGTAATCATTAGTCCTGATGGAGAAATTCTCGTTAGCGGTAGCACAGACAAAACTATCAAAATTTGGCATTTAGCTACAGGTAAACTATTACACAGCTTGACTGGACATTTTGAAGAGGTAAAATCCTTAGCTGTTAGTCCTGATGGGGAAATTCTCTTTAGTGCTAGCGCAGACAAAACCATCAAAATTTGGCATTTGCAGACGGGAGAGTTACTGCAATCTATCACAGAACACTCAGGGGCTGTAAACTCTATTGCTATTAGCCCCAATGGTCAATTTCTTGCTAGTGCTAGTTCTGATAAAACCATCAAAATTTGGCAGATAAATTAAGCTTTTTACTGCTTTGGTTACTCGTTGGTTGATTGTTCTTGGCTCGTTCTGTGCAACTTAATAAAGCTATCAAAAGCATACCATGCTAAAACATACCAAGGGATAACTTCTAACTCCAACCCTTTATTAAGTAATTGCCGCACTGAAAGACTAGCTAATCCCAATGGAAAAAGAATCCGCAGATCAAAAGCACCGTGCGTTGACTGTTTTACGCGCTGGTTTAAGTCAACAAGCGCAGATGAGACTCCTGCTGCTGCCTCGGTGTTACCCTCGGTAACATCGGCAAAAACTATTCCTAAATCTTTAAGTGTTGCTAGCACATTTTCTATGCTGCCATCGTTACCATCGTGATTGATCACAATACTGCCATGATGGACATTTGTCGTAACTCGATTAATGTGAGAATTTGCTGACAAAGCACTGGCGATGCGTTGCATCTTTTCTGGTTGACGATGGGAATGAGCGACTCTCAACCGCAATCTTCCGGGAGTCGAACTTACAACTTTTGTAGATATCGATTGTGGTGGTGTTTTTAAGCTGGCTTTGTCTATAATTTTTGGCATTTTATTATAAGTGCTATAGCCATTTTTTAACATAAAACTGCCTTTTTGACTTGTATGATTGTGGATTCTTTGTTGTGGATTTGTTATCTACAGGAATGAGTGCAAAATTACTAAAAAACGAACCGCAGAGGACGCAGAGAACACAGAGGAATGAGAGAGTTTTTGCGCTATCTTGCATTAGGGACTTCCAAAACATAAATTATTTTATTTTCGTAGGGTGCGTTAGATGGAACACCGTAACGCACCTTACTAATTTGATATTTTGGTAATTGGAAGTCACCTATAGTGAAGAATTTAACTTGCTAATGGGTAGATGAAATTATGCACCATTATCGGTGACATTATCCCCATTACTGGCAGTAGTTTCAAAGACGGGGGTTTCTTTTTCATCAGCAAGTTCTGCTCTGGCTTCGGCTACCATGTCTTCCCAAGTTTCGCCCATTTCTGCAATGGTTCCTTTGCTTCTTTCATAAAGACCAATTCCGCCTTTGATGACTGACTTGACTAAGGGTTTACCAACTCCAGCAACAATCGGCAGCAAAACAGGTGCTAAGAGGACTGCACCAATTCCGGCTATAATACCGGGAGCGCCTGCATCTTCAACAAAATCACTAATTTTAGCCATATTCAATTTCCTCCTATTAATTAAGAAATCTCAGAAAGCTTTTTAAGATACTCTTGCCGGCATAGTTGTATCATCTTGCCGATGGTAGAGTTTTATGGTGGCGACTTTTAAGAATTGGACGTAAACCGTTGACTCCGGCAACTACGGTTGAGCCATTGTTGACTACTGTTGCAGCTAAGGGGTTAAGACCAAAGAGAACAGCGATCGCTAATGCTGCTAAATTAGGAACAGCAACTAGTCCTGTGTTTTGCCGAATCAATTGCTTGGCTTGACGAGCGATCGCGATCGCTTCTAATAAACTATGCAAGTCATTCTGCATCAACACTAAGTCTGCTGTCTCGCGGGCTATCTCAGAACCGTTGGCAAAGGAAATGGAAACATCGGCGTAGGCTAAAGCTGGTGAATCGTTGATCCCATCGCCTACAAATGCAACTGTCTTGCCTTGTTCATGCAGTTGGCGGACAACTGTTGCCTTTTGTTCTGGAAAAGCTTCTGCGTGAGTATGCGTTGGCAAAATACCAAGTTCAGCAGCAACAGCAGTAGCAGTTCGCTTATTATCCCCTGTTAGTATATGAATCTCTACACCTTCGACCGTCGAAAGTGCCCTAATGACTTCCCGGCTTTCGGGACGCAGAAGATCACTATATTTAATAATACCTTGAAGTTGACCGTTGCTGGCTACATAAATCACTGAATTTGCAGATTTTTTTTGACCATTTAGGGCTTCGGTATCAATGCCACTGGAACGTAAAAAGCGATCGCTCCCGACATAAACTGTCTCTCCATCAATCTGAGCTTTTACGCCCAAACCTAGTTGATAATCCCACTTACTACGCGGCAAAATTGCCACTTGCTCTGCTTGGGCATAGCGAACAATTGCTTCTGCGACTGGATGAGTTAAACGCTGTTCGGCGGCAGCTGCCAATTCCAACACCCGCAATCTTGATGTGGCTGGATTGAGACTTTCCACACTGACAACATCGACTTCTCCCTTAGTCAGTGTCCCCGTTTTATCAAAAACTATGGTATCAACTTCTGCTAGTTGTTCTAACGCCCGTCCGCTACGGATCAGAATACCCCGCCGTGCAGCATAAGTTAATGCTGCTAAAACCGTTGTTGGGACTGATACTCGGATACCTGTAGCAAAGTCTAGAGTTAAAACGCTGGCTGCCCGTGAAGGGTTGCGAGTTGCGGCAAATACTGCCCCGCCAAGTAGCAAAGTTGGCATAACAGCTTTTTGAGCAAATTTCGTGGCATAATTCTCCATCCGGGTATCGTGGACAGGCGCTTCTTGCATTAACTTAATGCTCTGTCCGGCGCGGGTATCATTGCCTATCCATTCTGCAAGAATATAAATTCGTCCTTCTCGTACCAACGTTGAGGCAAAAACTGGTTGTCCCTTTTTCTTCAGCACCGGCATCGACTCGCCAGTTAGTTTTTGTTCATCTAGCAGGGCTTTACCTCGCAAAATGCTACCATCAACCGGCACTTGTTCGCCAGGGTAAACAATCACTGTATCGCCATGCTGCACATCTTGAATGGGAATTTGTTGCTTTTCGCCATTGCGTTCCACCCAGACAAATTGTCCCAAGGAACTAAGTAAATCTAGAGTTTGTTGAGCAGAAGAACGAGCCGTGCGATCGCGGATATTTTCTCCCACTTCAATTAAACTGAGCATGAGCGATGGTGTGAGAAAATGACCTTGGAAGGTAGTAATAGCGATCGCCATAAAATCCAAAAAGTCAATATTCAATTTTCGCTCTACCCGAATACCTTCCCAGGCTCGTTGGACAACGGGTAGTGTAGCAATGGCGATTGGAAGCACGACTATCAAAGGTGGGATCGGTAATCCTAACGGCCCTCCCAGTACTGCTAAAGTAGTGGCAACAGCCGAAAGTCGTAAACCTGGCCAAGATGTCTCTTTTTCAGTTTCCGATAATGATGTAGAGTTTTTGAGAACTTCTACAACACTTGCAGCCTGAATCAAATTGTGAAGGTGCGATCGCATCTTTGCATCGGAAACTTTCTCAGATTTATAAGTAACTGTAACTGACATTGCCGCAGGCTTGACACGGACATTCTTCACCAGCGCATCTGCTGTTAACAATACTTCGAGACGCTTGGCATAATCTGCATCACAGCGTAAGCGAGGTAGGCGAAACCGCAGTCTTCCCGGAGTTGTATGGACAACACTGTAGGTAACGTTGGGAAACTCTCCTTGAGAGTGTCCATTAGTGTCAGTTACAGAAACTTTACCATTCCCCTCTAACACAGTGAATTGAGATTTTGAGGGTGATGCTAGTTCCAGTGCTACTTTTGCCATTACTTTTCTTCAATCCAAAGTTGGTACACTTCACAATGAAAATCAGGCTCTTTAAGCTGATGCGCGTCTAAAGTATATAAACATTCTTGATGGTTGTTAACTGTTGACTGTTGACGGTTAACAGTCATCAATCATCAGTCATCAGTCATCAGTCATCAGTCATCAGTCATCAGTCATCAATCATCAGTCATCAGGTAAATGTACAAATTAAATGCGTAACAACTTACCTTAGTAAAGAGATCAAATTAGCCACCAATCCTGCAAGATTGATTAGCTATCAACAGTCTGGTTATTCGTCATTTGCTGAATTCGTTAGCTAACTTATCGCTGTGGCGGGATCATTGGCAGATTCAATTAGACTGGCTAGATGAGATATTGCTGCTGACAAAAAGTTTTGTACTCGCTTCTGAGAATCCCGCATCATTACAGTTTTATAGGTAATGACAACTGATTTCGCAGCGCTATTAACTCGCTCACTGGTAACTGTAGAATCTGATTTGAGTAAAGTCTCTAAGCGTTGGACATATTTTGGATCGCAGGCAATTTGAGGCACACGAAACCGCACCCTTCCGGGAATTGCATGAGCAATGGTATAAGCTACTTTTGCAGGTTTTTTTGCTTGTTGAATTACATAATGAGTAGAGGATACCGAATTGCTTTTAGTCTTAGAGACTGACGTATCCGCAGAGGATAAAGAGAATGTTGCTGATTTCTGCTTCTGGGCTTGTGTTTTTAGCTTTCTATCCTGCCTACCTTCTGTTGTCACCGCCGCTGAGTATGGTTTTAATTGGTTTGCAGCTGCTGGTACCACTTCTGCATTGCCAGCCAACTGAATCAAATTAGCCAAATGCGATCGCATCTCAACATCTGACATTACATCAGAATTGTAGGTAATGGCAATTGATCCTACCGTAGTATTACTGACTTGCTGATTGATTACTAAAGGCTCATTAGCAAGCAAGGCGAGAAGACGTTCCACATATTTTGGATCTTCGCTAATCTGAGGTATGCAAAACCCCACTTGTCCAGGAAATGCACAAATAATGCTATATGCTACCCTTGAAGGCGGTGTTGCTGGGTAATTAATCTCGTCTGTGACTGTTTGCTCTTGTTTTTTGTCTAAATCTGCTACCGTTGCTAAATTTAAACCAGCCATAATTCCCCTCCCGTATTCCGCAATTTGAAACTGTATATTAGGTTTCTAAGGGTAAGTTCGCCATAATACCTAATGACAAAGACATTGCAGGCGATTTTAGGTTACTCCACAGACTGGATAACTCTGAATTTGTTTGGTTTGCTGTTGTTGAGTTGATAATTTCAGCAGTCTGAGTAACTTGACTAGTAAGATTTGCCGTTGTCGCGTCTGGAATTTCAGCCGTCTGGCTAACTTCTTCGAGGGGTTGGTTAGCCGGTGTCATCCCTATTATTGGTGGGTTTGTCTCCAATGCCAATTCCATCAAACTCACCCAATGAGATAATGGAATCTCGCGAGACTGATAAGCGATCGCAATTGATGCAGCATCAAAATTTAAACGCACGCTGGTAACTTTAGCATCGGTTTTCACTATTCTCTCAAGTCGTCGTCCATAAGCTCGATCTTGGGCGATTTTTGGCACATTCAACCGAATACGCCCAGCAATTGCATGAATTACGCTGTAGTCAATCTTTGCAGGTGCTACCGCCTTGCTAGCCTTCTCAACATTATTTATGGACTTTTCTTGTTGGATAGAAGATTTGCGATCGTCTTTTGATAATTCCGAATCAGATTTTATGTTGCTTTTTATCGCAGAACTGGTATCGTTACCTTTGATTTTTTCTGATATCGAAACTTGAGAGCCAAGATAACCAATTACACCACGGGTTGCATCCGCCGCAATCACGTAAACTGGAATCGATACCCAGCCATGAATTCCCAATCCTCCTGTTACCGCCAAGCCTGTCATCATCGGAATTAAGGAAATACCCTGCTCTTTCCAAAATGAAGCCGATTTCCAAGCTGCAAAGGGATCGGTTTTGCTAAGTGAATCAGAGGAAGGGTGTGGCTGTTGGATCTCAAAGCCGAATTTTAGCGCCAAAATTTGCGGTAATGACAGCTTATCTTCATCAAAATTAACTATCAAACTACCCGTTTGCTCATTTACAGTAACTTCCCTGACTCCCTCTAAGGAGCGTAAATCTTCGGCTATGCTGGCTAGTATCGAATTAAGACTACTGTCAGTGGTACGCAATCGCACACGCCCGGTAGTTACATGAACTATTTGTAAGGCACCTGAGGGCTGTGACTGCGTTGCCTGTGCCATCTTAGTTGTACTTTGATTGACTTCGTTGCTTTGTTGTGTAGGGATTAAATCAGTAGAAATTTTCGCTAAAATATTTAATTTTTCACGATTACTAATATTTTTAGCCATTTACCGGATTACCCAATAGCTAGATCAAGTCAAAAGGTTAACAATAGATCAAATCTAACTTAAGCTTGGGGGGTCAAGTATGTGTCTTCCGAATTATTTTTAACAATAATTATTTTGTGAGAATGATTATCTTGAAGGGACGGAATTATACAAAATTTTCAGGCGGGGCCTTTCCATAATTTTTACCGTAGATGGAACAGAATATTTTTACTTCAATTAGATTCACTGCCCATATCCATATATTAAGTCACTGTAATCTGATAAGATTTCCAACAAGCACAATAACTGCTTGTTCTCTTTTTCTTGAAGCCATTGATTTCAGGTCTTTTTTGGGAAAGGAAGATAAAAAAATGTCTCATCTATTGTGGAAAACTCTGGTACTAAGCCCAGTAGTTTTGGGAGTGACGGTGTTGGTTTCCGCTAGAGCTATGGCTACTAAAGTACCTAGCTCTTCTGAAGATATAAAGGCAAAAGTTGCTCAGGCAGAAACGCCAATAGCTTCTAGTGCTTCAATATTGCTCCAAACAGAGCAACCAAAAGTGAATCAGCAATTGGTTGCCCAGGCAAAAACTGATGATAATAAAGTTTTAGAAGAAGTTAACCGCTATAGCAGCGAAGGCAAGAATCAGAATTCACTATCTCAAGTCACATCAGTTTCTCAGTTTTCTGATGTACAGCCGACTGACTGGGCATTTCAAGCTTTGCAATCCCTAGTCGAACGCTATGGCTGTATTGCTGGATACCCCAATAGCACTTACCGTGGCAACCGGGCATTGACTCGTTATGAGTTTGCCGCAGGTTTGAATGCTTGTTTAGATCGGGTTAATGAACTGATTGCGACAGCAACCGCTGATTTAGTGACAAAACAGGATTTAGCAACCCTCCAACGTTTGCAAGAGGAATTCTCGGCAGAACTAACAACTCTACGTGGTCGAGTAGATGCTGTAGAAGCACGGACTGCTGAACTTGAAGCAAATCAGTTTTCCACTACCACAAAATTGGTGGGTGAAGCTATTTTTGCCGTTACTGATGTGTTTGGCGGTGATACTGGCGATGCTAACAATACTGTCTTCCAAGATAGGGTACGTTTAGACTTGCAAACCAGCTTCACGGGTAAAGACGTTTTACACACCCGTCTTGCAGCAGGTAATGCAGCAGCCTTCAGTCAAGTGGATAATGGTGGTCTTCCTATCAATACTGCTGAAGGTACACAAACATTTCAAGTCGGCAGCACTGGTAACAACGGTGTCATTATAGACTGGCTGGCGTATTACGTACCTATAGGCCCAGCTCAAGCTTACTTTGCGGCCACCGGAGGTATTCATAGCGATTATGCTGCCACTAACAACCCTTACTTTGAGGACTTTGATGGTGGTAATGGTGCTTTGTCTACCTTTGCTTCTGAAAGTCCCATCTATCGCATTGGTGGTGGTGCCGGTGCAGCCCTAACTTTACCCTTTGGTAGCGGTGGCAGCTTTTTCAAACCAAGTTCACTAACTGTCGGTTATTTGGCATCAAATGCTAATAATCCTGGAGTAAATCAAGGTTTGCTTGAAGGTAACTATGCAGCCCTGGGACAGTTGAACTTTAGTGTTGGCGATCGCTTGGCTTTCGCAGCTACCTACGTTCACGGGTATCATGGTGCTGGAGGTGGGAATTTATTTGATGCAGGTGGTGGTTTAGCTGGCACTAACCGCGTCGTAGGTACTGGTCAATCTAATACCCTAAGTGCTCTAGACGCATCTTCTAGTAATTCCTATGGGATATCGGCAGCCTTTAGACCCAGTGACAAACTGTCAATCAGTGGCTTCATTTCTTATCACGATGTTACAGGCTTTGGTATTGGTGATGATTATGAAGCTTGGAGCTACGGAGTTGGCATAGCCTTACCTGACTTCGGTAAACAGGGTAACGTTTTAGGTATTTTTGCTGGTGCAGAACCCTATGCCTTTAACCGAGCAGGTTTTGCTGGTAATGATATACCTTATCACTTTGAAGGCTTTTACAAGTATCGCGTGTCAGATAACATTTCAATCACCCCTGGTGTGATCTGGTTGACCTCTCCTGGTCAAAACAGCGCTAACGACGATGCAATTATCGGTACGTTGAGAACAACTTTCACCTTCTAAAGGTTTACAGCAAAAGCGTGAAGAATGCAGAATTCAGAATTCTGCATTCTTTTTCAATTTTTAGAGACGCGATAAATCGCCGTCTCTACAAAGAATGTACTCGTCAATTATTCCTTGACAAACTACTATTTCCGACCTGTGTGTACACCGTAGCTTTATAAGGGGAGGGTTAGAGTGGGGTAAAACCTTGTTCACTCAGCTATTTCAAGCTTGTGTGTACACCGTAGCCTCAAAGGAGAGAGGAATGGAAGTGAGGTCAGAGTGTATCGCATTTAAACGAGAAGCACTATAAAAGCAAGTTTGCTAAGTTCCTATATTGAATTTGGGCAGTCGTTGATTGAATTTGGGCAGTCGTTGATTGAATTCGGGCAGTCGTTTATTGAATTCGGGCAGTCGTTTATTGAATTCGGGCAGTCGTTTATTGAATTCGGGCAGTCGTTTATTGAATTCAAGCAACCCCCAAGAATTTACATAAAGCCATTCAATATATTTGTGATAAATTATGATCGCGCCAACGATCTCACAACTCAGGGCTGGCGATCGCTATGACTACATTGCTGCTAAAATATCCAAAATGCGAGAACTTTACCCAGCGATCGAGCCTTACTTAGAAGGTAGTTTAAAGGTTTCCAACCTTCATACCATTCATTTTGAAGAGTCAGGTAACCCCCAAGGTCAACCCATAGTTTTACTGCATGGAGGCCCTGGTGGTGGATGTCCACCTTTTTATCGGCAATATTTTCACCCAGAAAAATGGCGGTTGGTGATGTTTGACCAGCGCGGTTGTGGTCAAAGTACGCCCCATGCAGAATTACGAGAAAACACAACTTGGGATTTAGTCAGTGATATCGAAAAACTGCGCCAACATTTAGGTATAGAAAAGTGGGCGGTCTTCGGCGGTAGTTGGGGTAGCACTTTATCATTAGCCTACAGTCAAACCCATCCCTCTCGCTGCACGGGGCTAATTCTCCGTGGAATCTTCATGCTGAGGCAAAAAGAGTTGCGATGGTTCTATCAAGAGGGTGCTAGCTATATTTTTCCTGATGCTTGGGAAGAATATCTGAAACCAATTGCGATCGCAGAACGTGATGATATGATCGCAGCATATTACAAACGCTTGACCAGTCCAGATTTAGAAATTCAATTAGCAGCAGCGCGTGCTTGGTCAATTTGGGAAGCTAGTACTAGTAGACTTTTCTTAGACCCAGAACTCATGCAAAAGTTTGGCGAGAGTGAATTTGCTTCAGCTTTCGCCCGCATTGAATGCCATTACTTTATGAATAAGGGATTTCTTGAAACAGAAGATCAATTACTCCAAAATGTAGACCGCATCCGCCACATTCCGGCTGTAATTGTTCAGGGACGCTACGATGTAGTTTGCCCGATGATATCAGCTTGGGAAATACATCGGGCTTGGCCAGAAGCAGAATTTATTGTGGTTCCTGATGCCGGGCATTCGATGAGTGAGCCAGGAATCCGCAGTGCCTTGATTGAGGCAACAGATAATATTAAATTCGGTTAAATACTTAGCCTGCTAAGAGGATGAATGTGTATTTCTATATCTGACTAACATCGAAATGCACAAAATTGAGATTTAACCTGGAAAAAACCTTTAAGGATTCGTTTGAGTGAATTAAACTTAACTCGCCTGATAGCTTTAGTCACTTCTACCCACTGGCGTTTTCTTTTGCTTGCTTCTGGATAATCTTCACTTAGCATTTCTACTGGTAACAAATACATCTTTACTCGGTATACTTTGCCTCGTTTGCGGTACTTATAAGTTCCCAGTTTATTGCCGTCTACCTGTCCAATCACCCCTGCTTCTTCCCACGCCTCTTTGGCTGCTGAAGCGGGTGGACTCATGCCATTAGGAATATCTCCTTTCGGAATTACCCAGTGTTGAAAGTTACGGGTTGTGATTAGCAAGATTTCGACTTTGCCATTGTTCACTCTATAAGGAATCACACCAGATTGTTTAAACACTTTGCTTACTTTTCGACTCATCTAATTTGCATCCTGTAGGCCTAGCTTTTTTGTACAATGTTTACTTCAAAAAGTCGAGAGCTGATACCGGATAAATTTTAGTTAACTTCAGGTTATGAAAAGGTTAAAAAAATTTTGCCCATAAGTAAGAGTTAATTATTGAAAATTTTTGATTGTTTAAATACGGCCGCACATCTATGCACCCCACCGTGTCTTGCAATAAGATGCGTAGTAGTGAGTCAGGCTCACTCTACGAGAACATCTGCAAACCCCCAGGGTATGAGAATGGCTAGGTTTGTAACTTTACAAATATAAAATCAACTGCTGTAAAATGTGTATTCCTGATGACTGATTGACAAATGCAGCACTATTTACAACATCAGATACTCTGTCTGGCTTAATGCCAGAATATCTGCCACCAATTTAACTTGACTTTTTCATATTTTGATAGATATACAGCGAAGATATTGTATTTAAATCTACTTCTTGAGGTTCATCTTCATCGTCATTGGTATTTTTAAACAATACTGTAAATGCACCAGCACCTAACCTATCCTGAGGAAAGATTCGATAACAAGGCATCGTAGTTAAATGCGACTGATATTTAGCTAAATTACTAATTTCCATCGCCTGAAAGTTGGGAAAACGTTCCAAAAACCATTCACAAACTTGCTCATTTTCTTCGGGTGAATATGTGCAAGTCATATAAGCAAGATAGCCTTGTGGTGAAACCAGTTTAGCGGAGTTAGCTATAATACGTTTTTGTCTATTTGCACTTTTATTAATAGCAGTCGGGTGAAAACAACCAGGCGCTTTTTCACCTTTAGCAAGTAAAGATTGTCCAGTACAAGGAGCATCTACTATTACTAAATTGCTAGAGCCGGTAAACATTTCAGCGAATATACTCGAATCTCTATTAACCACTGCACTAGGGCTGATCTGGCAACGCTTCAAATTAGAAATTAGCATTCCCAGACGTTTGCCAATTACTTCGTTACTGATGAGTAAGTCAGGTTGTAAAGCTTTCCAAGCAAAGATACTTTTACCTCCTGGTGCAGCACACATATCAAAAATTAAACTTACTGGCACAGGAATAGCTAACAAAGTAGTAGCTGCAAACACCGAAGAAAAATCTAAACAATAAAAATATCCTTGTTGATGCAAGGAATGCTGACCGGGTTTTTCTCCCAAGCACAAACGGTCAGTAAATTTTGGTTGCCAATCGGTTGGTGTTTCCACTGCCAAAGGCGAAAAATCGGGCTTTTCTTGACACCAAAGAATACTAGGTGAAAAAGGCTGAGGATTGATCAAAGCCTCGATAAATTTTTCTTGCTCATCTAGATTAGTGAACAAACGCCGTGAGACTTTAAGTAATAAATTAGAAGGTTTTTCCATCTAGATTACGAATTACGAATTACGAATTAGGTTGTATCAAAATCAAAATAAAACTGTTACACAAGAACAATGTAATTAAGGCTTTTGGCTTCATACTCAAAATATAATGACCGCCATTCAGAACGCAATGGCCAAGCTACCCCACTGCACCGGAGAAGGTCATGTTCTTAGATAATTTTCCGCAAAAATTACGCAAAGAAGCACAACTATGGAGGGATGAAGGATTAATTAGTTCTTCGCTGTATGAGCAAATAGCAGAACGTTATCAATTTAAAAACCTGGAAGCTGCTGCACGCGATCGCAATAAAGCGATCGCAATTGCTGTGGGTAGCATCCTTTTGTGCTTAGGCATAATTACCTTTGTAGCAGCAAACTGGCAAGCAGGATCGCGAGAAGTCAAGTTTATTCTGCTGATGAGTTTGTTTTTTACGATCGCTATTACTGGTTTTTACACCTGGAGACCACCTGAAGGAAAGAAGCCAGAACGAAGCAAACGTCTACTGGGAGAGGGGTTGCTAATTTTAAGCGCCTTCATTTTCGGTGCAAATTTACTGCTCATGGCCCAGATGTTTAATATTGCCGGTTCAGCTTCCCAACTTTTTCTCGCCTGGGGGCTGGGTGTTGTGGTGATGGCCTTCGGTTTGTCTTTAAATTCTTTAGGAATTCTGTCAATTGTTCTAGTAGAAATCGGGTATTGGACTGGACTAGAAGACTTGTGGTACTCTTCAGGTGAGTTAACTTGGTCGCGCCTAGTGGTGCAGCATATGCCTTTATTGGCATGGCTGGTGTTTGTACCCTTAGCCTACTTCTGTCGCTCACGTTGGATTTTTGGTCTAGCAGCCTTTGTTTTTGCTAGTTCCTTACAAGCCAACCTCAATCCTCTGCCACTGCTCAATTATGCTGATATAGCCCCTTGGGTGGCATCTTTTGCTTTTGCACTCCCACCTGCATTATTCTGGAGTTATGATGATCTGCTGTTTCCAACCATAAATTACAGGTTGTTTCAATCTCTGGCCCGTAATTTAGCGTTGGTAAGCTTCGGGATTGTCTTTTACGTTCTGTCTTTTCGTTGGGTCTGGGAATCTCCTGATTATGGTTATAATCAGCCAACGACTTTGACAAACTTATTTGAGTCTCTGCCGATCATCGATTTGGGGATTCTCAGTGGCTTGGCGGTATTGCAATGGTTGTTTCTACTGCGTCAAAGAAATAACCCACCGCGCCGCGAAGTGATTTTCACGACAGCTGTTATTGGTACCTTTCTTGCGTTTATTGCCATAGTACCTTTTTGGCATCAAACTATCAGCCGGATTGATGAACTTGGTGTTTTTATTTTCAATGTACTTCTAGCAACATTAGCCTGGGGACTAATTCAAGAAGGATTGAAATTAAGCAACAGAAGTTCCTTTTGGGGCGGTATGTTGTTAGTAACACTGCAAATTATCAGTCGGGTGCAAGAGTACGATACCGATTTACTTTTCAAGTCCCTAGTCTTTGTTTTGTGCGGTTCTGCTTTAATTAGTGCTGGACTCTGGTTTGAACGCCGCCTACCTGGTGGTAGCTCTACAAGTAAGAAGTAGTGCAAAAGACGAAAGAATTCAGGAGTCAGAATTCAGGAAAAGTTCACTAAATCTAAAATTGAATGATTCCTAACTCCTAACTCTTAACTCCTAACTAAAAATCTCTGTGCGTCAAAGTTTTTAAAGTTTCTCTGCGTTAGTCCTAATCTCGTTACTTTTTACCTCCTCAATACCTCTGCTTTTTAGGACTACGCTCATGACTAATAGTTCTTCTGAATCTAAAAATAAACCCTTGTCTCCCGAAGCCGAATTCTCCAGTAAGGTGACTTTTCGGGATTACTTGATTGCTACTGAACAAAAATCGAATAAGCCCTTACCTTTTTGGCGGTTACTAGCTCCCCTGGCGCTGCAAACAGGGCTAATTATGGCAGTACCAGCCCAAGCGCTTTATACAGATGTGACAGGTAAGACGGTGATTTTGCAAACCGTACCTGTAGACCCTAACAATGTGCTAGAAGGTAACACCTTAGCGTTAGATTACAACATATCCCGTACCGCAAACTTGAGCAGACTGCCGGGTTGGCAAACATTAGTTAGCAGAGGTCGTGGAAGCGGCAGACGATTACCTGAAGGAACCAACATTTACGTGACTTTGCAAGAGCAGATATCCTCTGGCCGAGGTGTTCCTAGAGCTTGGAGACCGTTACGAGTGACTAGCGATCGCCCCACAACTCTTAGAGCCAATCAGGTAGCCTTAAAAGGTGTTTATCAGGATGGTTCTGTTAACTACGGCTTAGAAACCTATTACATCCCAGAAAACCAACGGCAGCAGATTAGGAATGATTTGCAAGCCCAACGCGCCCGCAGAGGACAAGTACCCCCCATTGTGGTGAAGGCGAAAGTAGATCCACAGGGTAAGGCAGTCCCAGTTAGTATGTGGGTGCGCGATCGCAACTATCGCTTTTAAGCTGTTAGGCAAATAAACATTGCATATTTACACGCAAGGTTTGTCTCCGTCTGAGTGCCAACTTCCGGCGCTCAGAATTTTTTGTTTGTCATTTTTATTTACAAATGACAAACAGAAAAATGAATCTTGATGCCCTTATTTAGTACCATTTGTCAGAGATTAAGATAATTACACTAATGTATCGAGGGTGCAGTCTAAGTGGACAAATCCAAATTGTAGACTGTCTTTTGCAGGGCTTTAACTCTCCAGAAATATTTATTTAATTAATACTGGAAGACGAGTTAACACTCTTAGTATTGAGTTGACTCTAAGTATTTCAGGTAAATGAAGTACATGGGTAGGGGCACAACATGTTGTGCCCCTACGATTATCTGTACCTCACTAAGTCGCAATCTGCTGTAAACAACCGTCAACTTGTCATGTACAATCGTCTGAACCGAGGGTTACAAAGCATCCAGAATTTTATAACCCGCAACTTCGGTTATTAAGCCAACGGTGAGATCAAAATATAAAGAATACATAAAAAAACAGTATTCTCTTATACATTTTTCAACAAAAAATATGAAGATTTTGCAAAGATATTGATTTCATTATAGACATCTAAGTAAATTTTCGCTACGTAAGTATGTATCAGGTTGTTAACTGTTTCTTCTTTTCAAGAATCGAATACAGATTATTTTTTGTCATTAACACTCTTAAAGGTTGTTGGGATCATGACAAATAATTCGTTAATCAATACTTGTCAAGTCTGGAACTTTCTAGTTCTGACTCTGTGAACTTCTGAGATCAGAATTCACACTTATTGAAAGAGCAAGACTTTCAGGGGTTAAAGCTCTATCACACTCAATTGAGGAGAGTTAATATTATGCCCAGACTAATTGTTTCTTTTCCCCCGATCATAGGCACCTCTGGTTCTGATCTAGTAGTCGGCCAAGAGGATAATGCATTCCCAGCAATTGGAATTGAGGTTCTAAAAAACGGAGTCATTGATACTCGATCAGGTAACGACACTATCGAGGGTAGTGGCACCGGCGGCGACGACTATGGCATTGCTGGCACAGGTACAGGCATTGCTAATAGTGGCATCATTAATGCAGGTAGGGGAGACGATACTATCTCTGGCACAGGCACCGGCGGTTATCAGTATCGAACCTCTGTACCTGGTATAGGTATCTCCAACGCTCAGGGCGGCTACATTAATGGAGGAGATGGAAAAGATTCGATATTCGGAACCGGAAACCGAAGCTACAATGACGATTTTGGGATAGAGATAGACTTTGCTACAGGCATCCAAAACACTCAGGATAGCCGCATTGATGGAGGAAAAGGGGACGACTCTATTTCTGGAACTGGAATTGGAGAGGATGCTGTAGGAATCACTAACACTGAGGACAGCAATATTAATGGAGGAGAAGGGAACGATTCCATCTCTGGAAGTGGAACTAGTACTAGGGGAGAAGATGGTACAGGCATCTTCAACAGTAGTGGTAGCGTTATTAGTGGAGGCAAAGGAAACGATTCTATTACTGGTATCGGCAAGGGCGGTAATGCTTCACCAGCCCCCTCTTTCGATAGTCCTTCGGGTAACGGTATAGGCATCTCCAACAGTGAGGGTAGCCTGATCAGTGGAGGGCAGGGAAACGACTTCATCTCTGGCACAGGCACCGGCGGTAAAGGGAGCTACAATACCCCCTGGGGGGATTATGAACCCGGTGTAGGTATAGGCATTGTTAACAGTGGCATCATCAGTTTAGGCGATGGCAAGGATACCATCATCGGTACTGGCATTAGTCAAGGCATAGGTATTGTTAATACTAATGGCATTATCTGTGGAGGAGGAGGAGATGATACCCTTACTGGGTATGGTGCCAACATTGGCATCCAAGGTGGCACCATTGATGGCGGAAACGGTAACGATTATTTCAAAGCCCGTCGAATTGATGATAGCGGTAATCCTATTTCAGACCAAGGGGGCGCGATCGCCGATGTCTTGATTAAGGGTGGATGTGGAGCCGACATATTTGATGTTGGTTACGGTAATGCCACAATCAATGGTGGCTGGGGATGGGACAAGCTAATTCTGTCTGATTCCAAAAGTGATTACACCATTTTAGGCAGCTCCAACAATTACACTATTAAACGTGATGAGTTCACCCTTAATGTATTGAATGTTGAGGAAATCGTCTTTTTTGGCGCTGCTCCCCAGTAAAGTGTGCTTGGGATTCCTGATCGGATCAGGGAGAGGCATCTACAACAAAAAACCTTTAATTTTTACGCCGTAAGTCTCCCACTGAATTCTGTAATTAGAATCAGTGGTGAGATATAAGGCGGGTGATGAAGATTGCATCTAGGATTGATTTTTACCAAAAATTATAAAGTTTCAGTTACCCTAAAACTTAATAACTCAACACGAGCTAAACCATAGCTATCCGCTAACAGGACTCACGACTGATGCAGAACAGGCAAGAAAAAATTTCGCAAGTAGTAGTGACTGCTGGGCAGATGCGCGATATTGAAAAGCGGATCTTTGCAGCGGGAATGCCTGTAGTAGCTTTGATGGAAAAAGTGGCGGGATTAATTGCCCGTCGTATTCAAGAGATTCCCCCAACCCCTGTAAAAAAGGCTTACTCTATTCCTTTAAACACCCCCTTTTTAAGGGAGTCGCCACAAGCGAGAGGATCTCGTGTTGGAATTCTTGTCGGCCCAGGTCATAATGGCGGGGATGCTTTAGTAGTAGCGCGTGAATTACACTTTCGTGGGTATGAGATTTGGATTTATTCTCCTTTCTCTAAGCTTAAGGAATTAACTTCGCAGCACTTGCAGTACGCTCAGAGTTTGGGCATTCCAATTTATCAAAAAATTGAGCAACTGCCAGATTCTGATTTGTTGATTGATGGCTTGTTTGGGTTTGGTTTAGAAAGAAACCTCACCGATCCCATCGCCTCTGCAATTAATCAGCTAAATGAATTGTCTGTGCCGATTTATAGTATTGATTTACCTTCAGGTTTACACACCGACACAGGCGAAGTATTAGGAACTGCCATTCGCGCCACTCACACTTTTTGCTTGGGTTTATGGAAACTAGCTTTCTTCCAAGATCAGGCGCTGGAATATGTCGGCAAAGCTGAGTTAATCGATTTCGATATTCCTTTAGCTGATGTAGAAGCTGTTCTAAAAGATGCACCCAGAATAAAACGTATTACACGAGCAACAGCACTTGCTACTTTACGCCTACCCCGTCCACCAGTCACTCACAAATATAAGGAAGGACATTTACTGCTGATTTGTGGTTCGCGGCGCTATGCAGGTGGAGCAATTTTAACTGGTTTGGGTGCGCGGGCTAGTGGTGTGGGGATGCTTTCGATCGCTGTACCCGAATCGCTGAAATCTCTTTTGGTGTCACACTTGCCAGAAGCGTTAATTGTCGGTTGTCCAGAGACGGAAACTGGAGCGTTCACCGAAGGTGTTGGCGGAGCCATCGCCCAATTGCAATTACCAGAAAACACCGATCTGAGTTCCTTTAATGCGATCGCTTGTGGCCCTGGTTTAACACGAGATGCGACTCCCATTGTGCAAGAAGTCATAAAAAGCGATCGCCCTTTAATTCTCGATGCCGATGGTTTAAATATCTTGGCACAAATGGGAGCGATCGCTACGTTAAAAAAACGTCCAGCAGTAACCGTACTCACACCCCACACTGGCGAATTCCAACGATTGTTTCCTGATGTCCCCGATGCCAAACATGACAGGGTGCAAGCAGTACAAGAAGCAGCGACGCAAAGTGGGGCTGTAGTGTTGTTGAAAGGGGCAAGAACTGCGATCGCAAACCCTCAAGGTGCCGTTTGGATTGTTCCTGAAAGTACACCCGCCTTGGCGCGTGGCGGTAGCGGCGACGTGTTAACTGGGCTACTGGGTGGATTGTTGGCGCAAGCAGCAACTAAACAGATTCCAGTAGAAGATATTGTGGCAACTGCCGCTTGGTGGCATTCGCAAGCCGGTATTTTAGCAGCCCAAGAGCGTACCGAATTGGGTGTAGATGCTTTTACATTGACACAATATTTGATCAAAGCTCTAACTTAGTCAATTCCCTCGTTCCCAGTCGGAGACTGGGAACGAGGAGACGAGGAGATTCAGCTATTGACTAAATACCAACGCTGTAGCGCCAGCCGTTGAATTTCGCGCCAGGGAATATTATGTTTTCGGGCTAACTCTGCACAATCTTCATATTCTGGCTGCACATTTGCAATAACTTTTTCTGGTGATTGTCCTTTCCATGCTAATTTGACCCGCACTTTGCCATATTCAATTTCCACTTCTTGAATTTCCCGTTGTAAAATGGCGCGTTGCTGAGTTGTTCGCCGAATCCCTAAAGTAGTGGTTTCGCGGAATACAACAGCTTCACAAGCGAGTAAATTTTCTGGATGACAAATCACAGTCAGCAAAATCCCTGGACGAGACTTTTTCATGCCGATCGCTTGGGTAAATACATCCACCGCACCAGCAGCAAACAACGCCTCAAACACATAGCCGATCGCTTGCGGATTTAAATCATCAATTTGGGTTTCTAGGACTGATATCGTTTCTAAATTTGAGCTATTATCTTCAGAATCGCTGAAATTTGGCTGTAAACTTGCGCTTTCACCGAACCAGAGGCGTAAAATATTGGGAATGGGTAAATTTATGGTTCCTGCTCCTAGTCCTATCTGCTTGATAGCGATCGCGGGTGGTGAACCAAAATCTCTTACCAAAGTAGTAGCGATCGCAGCTCCTGTTGGTGTGACCAGTTCTCTGTCAATCCCATTGCTATAAACTGGACAACCCCGCATTTCCCACAGCTTTAATACCGCTGGTACTGGTACCGCCATCTGCCCATGTGCAGCCCGAACAGTGCCGCCACCAGTCGGGAACGCCGAGCAGTAAAGTAGGGGCCATCCTTCCTCATTGCTCTCAATCCCCAACCAATCCAACCCCAGGCAAGTACCCACAATATCTACGATCGCATCTATAGCACCCACTTCATGAAAATGAACTTTTTCAGGAGAAATGCCATGCACCGCTCCTTCTGCTACTGCTAGCTGCCGGAATACTGCCAAACTCCAAGCTTCTGCCCGTGATGGCAATCCCGCTTTGAGAATCATCTGCTCTATTTCTGGTAGGTGGCGTGTGTGTTGGTGACTGTGTTCGTGGTCGTGATGGTGATGATGATCGTGCAGTAAATCCACATGGACTTTAGTCGCCTGCTGACCATTTCGTTGGACAAGTTCTGCCCTTAACTGATATTCCTGTTCAATACCCAACCCATTGAGTTTTTCAATTAAATACTCCACAGGAACACCCAAACTTACCAAAGCACCCAGGCACATATCACCAGAAATTCCTGTCGGACATTGAAGATAAGCAATTTTATTCATAATAAAGTTTAGTCATTAGTCAAGAGTTAGTAACTTTCTTCCTAGTCCCCAATCCCTACTCCTCGTCCTATGGCAAAAATTTTCCCAGTTCATCCGGATAATCCTCAGAGTCGCCGAATAGAGGAAATAAAGTCGGCGCTTTCTAGTGGCGCAGTCATGCTTTACCCTACTGATACAGTTTATGCGATCGGTTGTGATTTGAATGCTAAGTCGGCGGTAGAACGAGTGCGGCAAATTAAACAGCTAGCAAATGATAAACCACTGACATTTTTATGTCCCTCGCTTTCAAATGTGGCAACTTATGCCTTCGTAAGTGACACAGCCTATCGAATTATGAAACGCTTGATTCCCGGGCCATACACGTTTTTGCTCCCAGCAACTAAATTAGTACCGCGATTGGTGCAAAGCCCCAAGCGGAAAACTACTGGAATTAGAGTTCCAAACCATACTGTGTGTTTGGAGTTGCTGGCAGCGTTGGGCAATCCGATTATTTCAACTTCAGCACATTTGCCACCAGATGAAGCAGATGATGGCATGATTCGGATAGATCCAGCAACTGTTCAGTCGCGGGTAGAGCTATTTGACCGTTTGGACAAGTTGGTCGACATCATTGTAGATACTGGCGAGGAACCTACATATGAAGTGTCTACCATCTTGGATATGACCGGAGACGAAGCAATGATTATACGGAGGGGTTTAGGTTGGGAAGCAGCAGCAGCATGGGTATAAGAATTAAACGTTCACAGGCGCACCTCTCCGTTTCGGAAATTGTGATAAAAGCGACTCCAGTTTTTAAATTGTCATATTTAAAGGCCATGTCTACGACGGGCACAGATGCAATAACAGGATGGGGTAAAAGTCGGTATAGCAAGAGATTTGACAACTTTGAGACAATGGTGGGGACATGAGTACCCATGTCAATTTGGTGGCTTGTGAAAAAACCGACACATTGCCATAACCGTAACTCTTTCGTATTTCCTACAGTTTTATATATGAGCTTTAGATGTGAGCATTATATACGGCAAGTCTTAATGGATGAATACCCAAAAATTCACAAGCCTTGGCTAGCCTTGATTGCTGTGTCTGCGTTGTAATTACGGTGCAATACTACTCCCTGGAAAATTCATGAAAGCTAACGTCGTCAATCTACCAAACTCTACACCCATTTTTAATAACCACCTTTCGACTGAAGAATTTTCAGACAGCAGCAGTGAAACCTTAATTGAATTGCTCTGTCACGAAATGCAAGCGCAAGTAAAAGCAGCACCGAGGTGCGTAGAAGCTTTAGCAAAGCGCATAACCATAGAAGTAGAACGCATTTGCGATAAAAGCTCCCGTATCCAAACATCTGGGGAAATCAAGTCCTGGCAGATTACGTTGGGAAGGCATCGGATGCAAAAGTGCTTACGTTACTACCAACTAGGTTCCAAACAAGGACGCGTGGAATTACATAGCAATTTGGGTGCTATGGTTTACCGCCATGTAACTATATCTGGCTCTGAGTTGGGTTTTGAGGCTCGTTACAGCCTAATTGAAGATTTTCTACAAGCGTTTTATATCGAAGCTATTAAAGCTTTCCGCAGAGAAAACGAACTACCTAATGATCACACGCCGCGTACTCAGCTGCAATTAGCTGAATATATGGCATTTACAGAACAGTATGCTAAACGCCGGATCAATTTACCTGGTGGTGCAAATCAGCAATTGATTATCTTACGGGCCCAAGGTTTTGCTCGTCGTCAGCCCCAAGAAACTACCGTGGATATCGAAATGGCGGTAGAGTCTGCTAAGGGTGAAGAGGCAGAATCTTACCAGCGTAACTCGGCGGTGCAACAGCTGCGATCGCAAATGGTAGCCCAAACTAATTTCGATCCATCTGAAGAGTCAGAACGCGATCGCGTCATCACTGAATTGATGAAATACCTGGAGTCTCAAGGTCAATCTGACTGTATGAACTACCTCAGCCTGAAACTCCAAGACCTCTCAGCCCCAGAAATTGACCAAATTCTCGGTTTAACCAGCCGTCAGCGCGATTATCTCCAACAGCGCTTTAAATACCATGTAGAAAAGTTTGCCAAGCAACACCATTGGCAATTGGTACATCAATGGTTAGGTGCGGGTTTAGAGCAAAAATTGGGTTTATCTTCTCAGCAGTGGGAAATCTTTGTGAATCAACTCACAGAACAGCAACAGCAAATATTACAGCTAAAAACTGCCCGACAAAACGACCAAGCGATCGCTAAAGCCATCAAATGCACTCCCAAACAGCTACAAAAACGTTGGACTCAACTGTTAGAACTAGCATGGGCTATCCGTAATGGCCATACTGAGGCACAGACAGGCTAAGGCCAAATAACTAAAATTTATATGCCAGTTGAAGGCGCAGAATATGGGATGTAACAAAAAGTGCATTTAAACCCCACTTGAAACAGCACTGCTTTTAAAAGCAGGGAAATCAAACACTTTTTAATGATGAATTTTGATATAAATTCACCCATGTTTATCATTAAAATTTAACTGTGTTTTAAAGAAAGTTTTTCTAAATTCTACTCATGTAAAAAAACAATTATGAAAGAAATCAGTAAGTCTACAAAAGCAACAGCATAATGGATTCCATTAACTCCAAAAAATATTGGTAAAATGAGATTATATTTATGATTAGTGTAATTACTCCTATGAGTTTACCTTTGTCTATAGCTTGAAATAATTTAATACTGCATCAAGCAAAAGAAGCCAATAATATTAAAAAAGTAACAATACGAAAGTTCAGTAAATCGTTATAAGTTATATTAAAATCTGGTATTAACCAGCGAATATAGATTTCTGAAAATAGCTGTGCAGATATCCTGCCCGTAAGCTTTAAGATTTACTAAACTGTTTCTGGTGGTAAAATACCCCATCAATTTCAAATTTGGGTTCTTTGACAGCTACCGCATCAAATCGTTCCTTCTGCCTCTTGCCTTTTTCGGGAAGTAGTTTCATTTGTTGAGGTATTTGTCCAGAGTTCAAATAGCAAAGTGGGGTATTGTTGAAAAAGTTTTTAGAAAATTGAGCCTAGACGCATATTTCTTTCTTCAACTTAATCATTTCACCCCCGATTGCACCCGCCACAAATTAGCATAAATCCTGTTTTTATCCAACAATTCTTCATGAGTTCCCGACTCAACCAACTCGCCATATTCCATTACATAAATACAATCGGCATTGCGGATAGTCGAAAGACGATGGGCTATAGCTATCGTAGTTCGATTAACGGTAATCCGTTCTAAAGAACGCTGAATTGCCGCTTCGGTTTCATTATCTACCGCTGATGTAGCTTCATCTAAAACTAATATAGGTGGATTTTTTAAAACAGCCCTAGCGATCGCAATTCGTTGCCGTTGTCCACCAGATAATTTTTGACCACGTTCTCCGACTATCGTCTCATAACTTTGAGGAAGCCGCATAATAAAATCATGCGCTTCGGCGATTTTGGCAGCTTCAATTATTTGTTCATCATTGGCATCAAAAGTACCGTAGGCGATATTTTCAGCAACAGTACCATGAAATAAGAATACATCCTGACTTACCAAGCCAATACTGCGACGCAAATCACGTAAATTTAATTTTTGGATATCAATACCATCAATAGTAATCTTTCCAGAAGAAATGTCATAAAATCGCAATAGTAACTTAACTAAAGTGCTTTTACCAGAACCTGTAGAACCAACAATAGCAATAGTTTGACTTTGGGGAATATGTAAGGATAGCTTCTTAATTACTGGTTCTCTATCTTGATAAGCAAAAGTGACTTGCTTGAAGTCAATTTCACCACGTACCTGAGCAGTATTTAAAGATATATCTCCCCTAATAATATTAATGGGAGCATCCAACAAATTCAGGACACGATTGGCAGAAGCCATTGACCTTTGATATTTATCAAATATTTCCCCTAATGATACTAAGGGCCACAATAACCTCTGTACTAAAACCAGTAAAACACTGTAATTACCAATAGATATCGTACCAGCAGATGTTGCCATACCTCCCCAAAATAGTAAAGCTGTGAATCCTATTAAAACTAGCATTCTGATTAAAGGAATAAATGCAGCTGAAAGTTTAATTGCCTTAGCATTACTTTTTCTATACGCTTCGCTTTCGTCTGCCAATCTAGCACTTTCATATTCTTCAGCTGTGAAACTCTTAATTGTGTTAATTCCACTAAGATTATTTGCTAATCGTGAGTTCAGAAAACCTACCTTTTCCCGCACATCAGCATAACGACTTTCTAGACGCTTTTGATAAATAAAAGAACCCCAAACAATAAATGGCATTGGCAGCATTACTACTAAGGTAATGGAGGGTGGTAAAATCCAGAAAGCACCACCAGTTAAAATGATGATTGAAGTACTAATCTGGATGATGTCGTTAGCTCCAAAATTTAAAAAATCTTCTAACTGATTGATGTCATCATTCAGAATTGACATCAAGCCCCCAGTGCTACTTTCTTCAAAATAAGCTGAATCTAATTCTTGTACATGATTGTAAGTATCCAAACGTAAATCATGC
Source organism: Nostoc sp. UIC 10607 (assembly GCF_047228265.1). NCBI lineage: Bacteria > Bacillati > Cyanobacteriota > Cyanophyceae > Nostocales > Nostocaceae > Nostoc > Nostoc sp. UIC 10607. The sequence continues at coordinate 88,419 of NZ_JBIQNW010000013.1, forward strand.
TGAATATTTTGGGCTAAATTACGCCACAGTCTATCATAAGCATACTGAGAAACTGATTCAAATATCCAAATAATTACAGTGATAAATGAAAGTAACAAAAATTGCGAAAATATATCTTGAATTCCCAACTTTCCAATTATGGAATCTTGCTGCTTGACGAGAATATCTACCGCAGTACCAATCAGCCAAGGTGGTGCCAAATCTAATATTGTATTGATTATTGAAAATAATGTTGCTTGCCAAATTTGTTGGCGATGCCGTCTTCCATAGTTGAGTAAACGTTGTAAAGGATGGGCTGAATTTCTAGGCTTCTGAGATATTTGAGGAGATTTAGATTTGATTTTCACGACTTTTTTTGTTTGTAGTTATGGGTCAATGCGTCATTTCCCAAAATTCATCACACACTGCCCTACAAGTCAGACTTAGGGCTTCTTTTTGCCTTGGCTAAAAACGAACACCTCAGTAATTTAATGCCACTGAAAATGCTAAAAATACAGGAATGGTTGCATAACTACAGCCTTGCTGCAAAAAAGTTTGTTGAGTATGATGTACTATCTCTGAATCAATAAATAATTCTCTATCAGAGTAGCAGCTAATGCCTCACCAATAATACTAGTTCTCAAAAAAGTTAAGATTATCGCAACTCCTATTCCCTTTGACTTTTCTGCCTTTGACTTGTCTGGTTAAGGCTTCTTCGCTGACTAACTGTTGGATACGATTGAATTGGCACTGAGTCTGATCTAAACTCAAGGGTGCGCTCAACGTACTTTACTGCATTGGCTGACCACCCGACACGAAAATCGATTCGATTGTCTACGTTAAAAAAATGGACTTTGATAAGGAGTTTTAGCCTTAACCCCGCTTAACGCACTCGTCCAATTATCCAAATCTCACTTGCTGCGATCGCGTTTCTCAAAAAACTATCTTGATAAAAGCAGAGGGTTATTGCCTGCCTACCGCAAATCATTTCAGAAATCAAAGCAGATTCCTATATATTAATGATGACTGCTTAATTTACTCTTGACTATTACTGTTCCCTGTTGGGGAAATTTTACCGTAAAACTTGTTCCGCCTTCTACCTTACTATCTACATAAATTTCTCCATGATGTATTTCTAAGCACTTTTTCACCACAGCCAGTCCTAGTCCAGTGCCAACAATCTTGCCTACATTCTTGGCACGATGAAAAGGCTCAAATAAATGCTGCTGAAATTCGGAAGGAATTCCTATTCCATTATCTTGAACTTGGAAAAATATTGCATCTAGTTCACAACTAAGAACTAGAAAAATGCTTCCCTTTGGAGGTGAGTATTTCATGGCATTTGAGAGTAAATTGCTCAGAATTGAATACAGCAAATTTTCATCTAACTTGGCATGAGTACAGTTACCTTGAGTGAGAAATTTAATAGTATGCTGTTGTTGATTGCAAAATTGGAGGTCTTCTATCAAATTAATGCAAAATGCTTCCAAATCCATCAGTTCTGGATGAAATTCTAATTTACCAGCTTCTGCTCTAGTCAAAGTTAAAATATCGGTCAATAACTGGTTCATTGATCTAGCTGAAGATTGAATACGATACAGATTTTTAAGTTTCTTCTCTTCTGTCCACTGCTGATTACTTTGAGACAATAGTTGAGCCGATCCTAAAATAATACTCAATGGTGTACGAAATTCATGGGATACCATTGAAAAAAAGCGCAATTTCAATTCACTAAGTTCTTTTTCTTGAGCTAATGTTTGTTGATTAGCTTCTGCTTGCTGACGCTTAAGCAGTTGTTGATAAAGCAAAGAATAAACGCCTAATAAAATTGCAAAACTCAGCAAAGTACCGAGGAATTCAATCGACATTCGGTTGCGAATATTGTCTTGGGAATGTCTGACTGATATTTGCAGTAACTGCTCTTCCCTAGCTTGCATTTGGGTAAGTGTTTCGCGGACTTGATTACGGTTTTGATTGCTTTTATTAACCAGGGGTGCTTGAATAGCAAAGGTTGATTTACCTTCTTCTTTGAGGTTAATCGATTGTTTAGATAATTCAACTCTTTGAGCAATGAGGAATTTTAGTTTCGTTAGTTGCTGCTGTTGATAAGAGTCATCAGCAATTTGTTGCTGCAACTTTTTGACTTTGGTATCTAGACTTTGTATTGCCTGATAGTAACGTTTGAGTTCTGATTGCTCTCCATAGAGAATATAGCCCCTGCGTCCGGCTTCTGCATCAGTTAGTGTAGCGAAGATATCGGTAACGTTTTTCATTACCTCATGTGTATCCTTGACTTGATTACTACTTTCAATTAACTGAGTAGCGTTTTGGTAAGAAATTAGACTAACTATACTCATTAATAATAAGGATAAGCCAAAGCCAGAGGCAATCCATTTCCTTTCCAGTGACCATTTCATAAAAAAATTAATTAAATTAATTAATGGTTTAGAGCCGATATCTTATACAGAACTTTACATCAAGGTAAATATTTTTCCAATAGAAACTTAGTCAAAAGGTCTTTTAATTCTAACCGATTTATAACCGATTTTTACCCAATCTTTTGACATCTAAGGTTTAAAATCGAGAAAATATAAAAATTTAGTAAATAGTTTAACTTTTTAGATTGAATTTTAACACTTTTAGTAAAACATAATTTAATTATTTAAAGTGTTAAATCTACTTAATATTGCCAATTTAACTCTATAACAATTAATAGCCTAGCTTTACAAAATGAATTTTAGTTTAATTTACAAGTGAGGAAATCTAATTGCCGTGTCTTCGTTTAAAACTTTTGAAAAAAACAATCACAAACTCAGATTTTACCTAGTTTTAGATTTTTACAAGGAGTCGGCCAAATAACTGACACTACGCTCTTATCAATTACTATGCTATCAAGTTCTATGCTAGCTGGAGGACTAGGGACAACAACCAACAATTATCTAGCCGCGCAACAGGCGGAGGTATGGTGGCTCCTATTTGTCGTGATTTTATGCAGAAGGCACTTAAGGGTGTACCAGTAGAAAACTTTAAGCCAGCTTCTAAATTTCCTCGTCCTAAATCAAATTAGAAGTATTAAGGTTAGGTATTGGGATTCATCCTAGTTTTTAAATTGATAAATATTCTAAAACAATGCGAATTTTGGTAGTTGAAGATGATGTCCAGTTAGCAGAGATGCTGATGGAAGCCCTGACTGACCGTCAATATGTGGTGGATATAGCCCAGGATGGAGAGCAAGCGTGGGATTGCATCAAAGTGTTGGAATATGATTTAGTGGTGCTAGATGTTACCTTACCAAAGTTGGATGGTGTGAGTTTTTGTCAACGCTTGCGATCGCCTATGGTGGGGCGTAGCCCATCGCGTAATAGCACAATACCCGTCCTCATGTTAACAGCACGTGATACCCTTGGTGACAAAATTACTGGGTTGGATGCTGGAGCAGATGATTACATGGTCAAACCTTTTGAAATGCCAGAGTTAATGGCTCGTGTTCGCGCATTGTTACGCCGTAATAGTGCCGCAGCATCTTTCCCAGACCTTGGTTGGGGTGGTTTGCGTTTAAATTCCAGCACTTATGAAGTCACCTATACTGATCAGCCTTTACACCTAACGCCCAAAGAATTTGCTCTTCTAGAATTAATGGTTTCTAGCGGTCGGCGGGTGCTAAGTCGAGCCGGAATTATTGAGCGTATTTGGTCACTTGATGACCCTCCTAGCGAAGAAACTGTTAAGTCTCACATTAAGAGTTTACGGTATAAACTTAAAGACGCAGGTGCGCCTGATGACTTTATTGAAACAGTTCATGGATTGGGCTATCGCTTAAAGCAGCTTTAGAAAACTAACCGATTTCTACCTGATATTTACCCTTTCTCTTTACAACTGATTGTTAAACTAAAATTAATGTAATTAACCTCTTCTTTTACACCAGAACACTAGAGTTCTCCAAACCAATTTAATTATTGGTTTGGAGAATTTTAATTTTTACGTCAATAAAGCAAAAAATACATAATTATTTTATTTTTAATCCTTAATTATTAAATAGCATCTCAAAATAAGATACAAGTTTACAATAATCTTGGCTCAAATTCTTCTTAAATTAAATAGTGTTGAATCATAATTAAATTATGAATTATGATTGCTGACTCCTGAATTCTTTCTGGCTAATTTTTTAATAACCGATTTTTACCCAATTACTAACCGATATTTAAACTTCTAAAGTGTAATATCCAGAACAAAAGTATTTTTGGAAAGTAAATTTCAGCTTTTAGGAGATTTTTATGTCTCATTTTTCAGTGAATATTTCTAATATTGTTATTAGCAACGAAGAGTATCGCAAGCTTAAAAATTATGCAGGAGAGCATCAGATATCAATTAATGAAGCACTTCGGTTATTAATTGATTCTCTTCCAGAATGCTCCCAAACGAATAAAAAGTTAAGTCGAAGTTATTCGTTTATGTTTCCTAGAAGGTTTTTACACATTTCCTTGAATGATAGGTAACTTGTAAAATTTTTTACTATAAATAACCTAGCTGTGGATTTTTCTGTAATCTAGAAATAAATTTTAATTATGAATACTCTTGCTTCTTTGAGTTTAGTTAAATGTCCAGAAAAATCTGCTCAAGAAACGCCAAATTCTCAACCCATTTATGCACTAATTTCAGTTCATGGCGACCCTACAGCTGAAATTGGTAAAGAAGGAGCAGGTGGTCAAAATGTCTACGTGCGAGAATTGGGGTTAGCATTAGCAAAACGCGGCTGTCAGGTTGATATGTTTACCCGACGCGAATACCCTAACCAAGAAGAAATTGTGGAATTAGCACCAGGGTGTCGCACAATTCGTCTAAATGCTGGCCCAGCAGAATTCATTTCTAGAAATAATTTATTTGAATATCTACCGGAATTTGTAGAAGCTTGGCTGAATTTTCAACAACGAACAGGGCGTAGCTATGCACTGATTCACACTAATTATTGGCTTTCTGCTTGGGTGGGATTGCAACTTAAATCTCGATTGGGACTACCCCAAGTTCATACCTATCACTCTATAGGGGCAGTTAAATATCGGAATGTGGAAAATCCACCGCAGATTGCTGCGATTCGCCATTGTGTAGAGAAAGCAATTTTAGAACAAGCAGATTGTGTAATATCCACCAGCCCCCAAGAAGCAGAAGATTTACGTCAGTTAATTTCGCAACATGGACGTATTAAAGTCATTCCCTGTGGAATTAATACTGAACACTTTGGTTCTATAAGTAAAGAAGTTGCTCGCCAACAGTTGGGAATTGCTTCAGATTCTCAGATTATCTTGTATGTAGGACGCTTTGACCCTCGCAAGGGAGTTGAAACCTTAGTAAAAGCCTGCGCCAGTTTGCCTGATACATTTCAATTCTATCTAGTTGGTGGCAGCCGTGAAGATGGAGCAGACTTCCAAGAACAACAACGCATTCAAACTTTGGTGAACGAACTGGGATTGGAAGCAGTTACAGTTTTCACGGGACGAATCTCTCAAACACTATTACCTGCTTACTACGCCGCAGGGGATATCTGCATTGTACCGAGTTACTACGAACCTTTTGGCTTAGTTGCGATTGAAGCAATGGCAGCCGGAACACCTGTGATTGCTAGTAATGTGGGAGGATTACAGCATACGGTGGTACATGGTGAAACTGGGCTTTTGGTTCCTCCCTGTGATTCTACAGCATTAGCGATCGCTATTCACAATCTGTTAAAAAATCCGCCTCTAAAAGAGAGCTATGGCAATGCTGCACAGAATTGGGTTCAGTCTCGTTTTAGCACTCAGGGAGTTGCGGCTCAAGTTCACGAACTCTACCAATCTTTAACACTTGATACGTTTGTTCAAGAAATTATTCAAGCTAAAAATTTAACTCCAGAGTTGGAAAAGCAAATCCAAAATTTGTTAAAATCGAAAGCTTTAAAATCTCGTGAAATTAAAGCTCTAGAAAAATTAATTGACTCCTTTTATAATGGTATTTTGAAGTGGGCAACGAGTTAAATTCAAAGTAAAAGCTGAGATAGTCGCCAAGTTAGTGTTTGAAATTTTGTAATCTGAGCAAAAAGCTTTAATTAGTCTATTTACAGAGTATTCTAGTTGACGTTTGATAAAATATCTAGAAACAATATTTCATTTAGTGTTAAAGCCGAGAGTGTAACGGCTTTTAGCACAGCACATACAACGCTAACACTAGTGTTATTAATACAGAGGTAAGGCTATACTTCCGTATTGAAATATATAAGTTATCTACACATCTTTAAATTTATGTAATTTTTTAACAAGTGGAAACAAGCAAATATGAAACTACTTTTAGTTATTGAATTAGATAATACCTTGGTTGGTAACAATCGAGCTATTGCCGCTTTAAACCAAAGGCTAGAAGCTATACGCAACCAGATGTACTTAGTCTATATTACTGGTCGGTCTTATGCTTCTAGTCGTCGGGTGATAACACAAGCACAGCTTTTGAAGCCCGATTATTTGATTGCTAGTGTAGGTACTGAGATTTATCAACAGGGTGTGCTTTTAGAAAATGATTGGGCAAATCAAATCTCAAAAGATTGGGATTGGGATGCAGTTTGGACAATTGCTAGCTACTTTTCTGCACTGATACCTCAACCCGACAGTGAACAAACTCCCTATAAATTAAGCTTTTGGCTAGATATGGATGCGTCGCTTGAGGTTATTCATGATTTAGAAGATTTGTTAGCTTTTACTGGATTGCAGACTCAGGTAGTTTTCAGCAATGGGCGAGATGTTGATATCATACCCAAGAACAGTAATAAGGGTAAAGCAACTGCATATCTGCAACAATTGCTGCAAGCGCAATCAGATGCAACCGTTATCTGTGGTGGTTCTGGAAATGACATCAGTTTATTTCAACAGCCATCAGCTGGGATTATCGTTGCTAATGCCCAGACCGAACTTCTGTGGTGGTATTATAAGACACATTACCCTTGGCACTTTCTAGCTCACTACCCTGGTGCCGCAGGTATTCTTGAAGGATTGATTTATTTTAATATTTTGCCATTTCCTAACAGATGGCGATGGGCTACGCCCCATCATAGGTGATCACAACCTATTCCAAATTAACTTTGAATGTCAAAAATTGCCCCGCACTTAGCTTCTTAAAGTACGGGGATATTTCACTAGGAGTTATCTCAAAGCCATTTAGCTTCTTCTGTCACGTAATCGCTCATCGTTCTTATTAATGTCTAATTCCTCACGACGAACAGTACCTTCGGCTTCAACTGTATCCTGTTCAACTACTTTCTTAATTTTCACTTCCTCACGCAAAACGGCTTCCTTCTGAATATCAGGGGTTTCTTCATAAAGATCCATGCGAGTAACTTCTCCTTCGCGGAAGTCAGCCTCAGCAGGCGATACAGTTCTACCAGACTGTTCTGGAGTAGTGCGTTCAATGATTATGCGTTCTTTTTCAACTGGTATAGCAACCCTTGCCGTCTCAGTTTCCACATGTTTGCCAATAGATACTTCTCCTGTCTTAACACGGGATTTATTGGCAACTAAACGTTCTTCGTATAGTTTCAGGTTTTGATGATCCTGCTGATTCATATTGTAAAGATTTGGTTCATCTTCATACCTGTATGCATTACGATCGCCAGAGATTGGTGGTGCATTTACAGGTGTCGATGTATCTAAAGTTGCTTGTCTGATTGGAGTCCGATAAACTCCCCGCACCCGTTCCTCATAATCGTAATCAATCTGTTCCAAATTATTAAAATCTGGTAAGCTTTCTACTTGCTGCTTCGTCAGCCCGATAGCATACACGCGCCGATTGCTATAGCTTATTCGGGAACGCCCAATTGGTAACAATACTTGTCTACCAAAGAACCAAAAACCTGTATCAACAACTAAATAGCGCACGCGACCCGAATCATCCACCAAGATGTGTTTGACACTGCCAACTTTATCGTCATCTATGTCTGAATAGACATCAAAATTCTTAAGGTCGTAGTTATCAAAATCTGCATTGCCATAGTTGGCAGCAAACTCTTCCAGTTTGTATAAAGCCATATTCTTTTTGCTCCAACATCTATACTTACAATTTTAAAAATAAGATTTTTTACTACTTCTTTCTAAAGAAAGATATTAGGTACTTGATTTAATTTATAACTATATCTTAAAGTTTTCAGAAAAGTATATTTTAGGACGAGATACAACCTCTGACTAAGATATTGGAGGTTTGTAACTATGTTTTTCAAACTAAAATAAGCCAAATGCCGCTAATATTAGCTTTAATTAAAGACCAGTCACATTCATTGAGTATTTTGGTTGTTGACAGGAGTAGTAACAACATATTGATTAGCAGATGAATTAGTAGGAAGTGGTTCTATTTTTCCTTGGTACACTAAAGTTTGATAAACTAAAGATGTAATCTCTCCTCTAGTTGAAGGTTTACTGGGATTAAGAAGTTTAGGATTTGGATGGTTGACCACTATATTTTTTTAGTCGCTGTCGCTACATCTCCAACTGCATATTACGGAATCTTATTGGCATCTGCGTAAGTGTATCAGTGGTTAAATTCAGACCTGTCTTTAAAGCAACTATTGCCTCAACCTTAGAAACCGATTGATTGGGACGAAAATAACCACCAGAATAACCCGACATAAATCCTTATTGATATGCTTCTTCAATGGTTATTAGTAAATAGTGGAGATTTAGTGGAGAAAATTCTACAACGGCTTTAAATACTACTAAAGGCTGATTATACTTATTACTTTAGGTATAGATAACGCAACAGTCAAAATATCAAAATCATCAATATTTTAGTAAAGGCTCATAATAAGAGGATGTTTTAAAATTCCTCTTGTCGGTATCAAAAGTTTGATATCCCTCTAAATTCCCCGATAAATTGGGGAACTTTGATTCCGATTCTCTTCTTTTAAGGGAGTTAGGGGGATCAACAAGGGTCTAAAATCACTGCCAAACACTTTCAAACAACCTATAAGAGAAAAATCCTAAGTTTAGTAATAAGAATCTAAAATTTTGGTTAAAAAATAGCGAATTTTTCCACGTTTTTCCACTATATAGATTTATATTAAATCCAAAAGATAACGTTATAAAACCTTACTTAATAACCTGTTTTTCTATTTAACTTATCAGTTATTTTACTAGTTCATACCAATTTTTAGACAAAATAAAATATTAATTAAGGATGAGATACATCTTTCAAAAAATCTTTCTTTAGATAGTAGAGTTATTGTCTGAAAAAACAAGATGGTTAGCGTTAGGAGGTGAAAATGCGTCAACTCATTATCCAAGTACCACGGGGAAACGGAAAAGCTGTTATCGATATTGCCAAATCTCATAACGGCACAAATCTAGCTCGATTTGAAGGAAATGGAGAAGAACCGATTGATGTAGTGATTGTTCATGTTTCTAATCGAGAAGTTGGCAAAGTTCTGGAGAAGTTGCAAGACTTGCCCAAAGTGCAGATTACGCTCATACCAACTGGTGTGATGATTCTGCAACCACCTGCATCGGAAGCGCCCCAACAAGTTGTAGATGTGGAAGAACGCAGTCCGATTGAGATTTTTCTTTCTGGTTTACAAAGTGTTGGCTCTTGGCAAGGTTTTCTTGGTTATGCAGCACTAGCAGGCTTTGTAGTCTGGATTGGCTTGTATACTAATACAGCTTACTTGCTGGTGGCGGCGATGCTTATTGCTCCGTTTGCAGGCCCGGCGATGAATACAGCGATCGCTACTGCATGGGGCGATCGCAAACTCTTAGGGCGGAGTGTTTTACGGTATTTTGCAGCTTTAGCAGTCACAATTGCTACTACTTGGCTACTTAGTCTGATATTACGGCAAGAAATTCCCACCAGTTTAATGGTACAAAGTAGCCAAGTTTCAGCAGTCGCAGTGATTTTGCCATTGGCAGCCGGAGCAGCAGGGGCGCTCAACTTGATGCAGTCAGAACGGAGTAGTTTAGTATCTGGGGCAGCGACCGGAATGTTAGTTGCCGCTTCCTTAGCTCCATCTGCGGGAATTGTCGGTATGGCAAGTGCAATTGGCAGATGGGACATGGTAATTTCGGGGCTATTCTTGCTGTTTTTGCAACTATGCGGCATTAATTTTTCAGCATCCCTCTTATTCCGAATATTCGGGCTGTCTGCTCAAGGAACTCGCTATGGGCGTGGTAAAAAACGGGTATTCGGTATTGCTTTAGTGATATCTGTCATCGCATTGGCAGGTTTGCTGACTTGGCAGTTTTCCCATTCTCCCAATTTACAACGCTCTAGCCTTGCCCAACGTGCCAACGCCCAAGTTCAGAAAACTGTGGAGCAAGTTGGTTTAGCAAAATTAGTGGAGTCGAATGTCCGCTTTACACGATCCAATATTGAAGGTCAGGATACCCTGCTATCTGTTGTTTATGTACAGCGTCAACCGGGAGTTACAGCGTCTAGTGAAGAAATTCGCTTACGCCTCACCCAATCAATTCAAACCCAATTATTGAAACAGGACTTAAATGTAACACCTCTAGTTGATGTCAACGTGCTAGAAACACCTGCTAGTAAACAATAAGACCAATTCTCTAAAATTACGAATTACGAATTACGTTAGCGAGTCATCGAGCGTCATTACGAATTAATCTTATGAGTAGTTTAAAGCTTTCAGAAAAACAAGCCCTAGAAAAAGAACGTAATGAAGTCTTGCAACAGTTGGAAGATTGGCTAGAAATTCCAATGCTGGTGCTGGGCTTTGTATGGCTAGCACTATTCATCATCGAGATTATCTGGCGGCTAAATTCTTTACTGGAAGCCTTTAGCATGACTATTTGGATTATTTTTATATTAGATTTTTTACTTAAACTAGCGATCGCTCCTCATAAATTTTCTTATATCAAAAGCAACTGGCTAACAGCTATTTCTTTGGTGTTGCCAGCATTGCGTACTTTTCGCATCATACGAGTCATCCGAATACTACGAACAACGCGGGCTGTGCGAGGGCTACAACTATTGCGAGTCATGACTCGTGCTAACCGAGGAATGCGGGTTTTGGGAGCAAGTATTAGCCGTAGAGGATTTAGTTATGTTGTGGCATTAACAATGATTGTTACTTTAATAGGAGCAGCAGGGATGTATGCGTTTGAAAACGAAGTTCCTGTGGAATCAGGGTTACACAACTACGGTACTGCTTTATGGTGGACAGCAATGCTTATAACAACGATGGGTTCTGAGTATTGGCCCAAAACGCCCGAAGGACGGCTACTTTGTTTTTTCTTAGCATTGTATGCGTTTGCCGTGTTTGGCTATGTGACTGCGACTTTAGCAACATTCTTTATTGGTCGTGATGCCGATGATGACGAAGCAGAGTTAGCTGGAGCGAAATCGATTCAACTGCTTCAGAGTGAAATCGCAGCATTGAGGGAGGAAATTCAAGAATTATTGTATCAGAATCCAAAGCATTGACTTAGCAAAGATTAATTAGTGAGGAAAATTCATGAATGCAGAAATCTCCGCAGCTTGGGATAAGGTTCAAAGCATGATTAACGGGTTCATAGCTTTGCTACCGAACATTGTATTAGGGTTAATTGTCTTCATCTTCTTTTTGTTTGTTGCTAGTAGAATTAAGGTACTGGTAAAGCGGTTAACTCGCAATCGTCGTTCTGCCCGAAATCTGGGACTAGTTCTAGGAAGATTAGCGCAAGGGCTAACAATTTTAATTGGATTGTTTATTGCCCTTTCCATTGTTATTCCTACATTTAGAGCGGGTGATTTGATACAGCTATTGGGAATTAGCGGTGTAGCAATTGGTTTTGCTTTCCGCGATATTTTGCAAAACTTCTTAGCTGGAATTTTAATTCTACTGACTGAACCTTTTCAAATTGATGACCAAATTGTTTTTAAAGGCTTTGAAGGAACAGTCGAAAATATCGAGACACGTGCAACAACAATCAGAACTTATGACGGTCGGCGGATTGTCATTCCTAACTCTGAGTTATTTACTAATTCGGTAACTGTAAACACTGCCTTTGATAACCGACGATTAGAGTATGATGTCGGCATTGGCTACAACGACGATATTGACCGTGCCAAGCAGTTAATGCTAGACGCAATGCATAGTGTAAATGAAGTTTTAAAAGATCCGGCTCCTGATGTACTAGTAATGGAACTTGCCGAAAGCACTGTTAACATCCGTGTGCGTTGGTGGATTCATCCACCACGACGGATAGATGATCTGCAATCACGGGATAAAGTGATTACTGCAATTAAGAAAACGCTTGTTGCAAACGGCATTGATTTGCCCTTCCCGACTCGACAAATTTTGTTCCACGACCAGACCGAAGAGACAGATGGCGATCGCTCCCGTCAGCGTGAAGGTTGGCCATCTGGTAAAGGTGAAGTACCGAAGCCTCGCCGCATCAGTGATTCACTTAGGTTACTTGCTCAAGTGCGCTCCTCACAAGATAACAACGGTAAAGTAGATTCTCAAACCAACGAAAAATGAGAAATGTCAAGTTAAGCAAACTTTGGGATCAACTCCACTCAAGTTATTGGTTCATACCAGCAGTTATGGCGGTAGTAGCTACTGCTTTAGCTTTCACAATACTTAATCTTGACCGTACAGATAAGGTGGAAATTAATTATTGGTGGGTTTATACAGGTGGAGCAGATGGAGCGCGATCGCTGTTAGGATCAGTTGCAGGTTCCATGATTAGCGTTGCTGCTACAGCCTTTTCAATTACAATTGTGGCGCTTCAGTTGGCTGCTTCCAATTTTGGGCCGCGACTTCTGCGTAATTTTATGCAGGATACAGGTAATCAAGTTGTACTTGGCACATTTATTAGTACATTCATTTACTGCTTGCTCGTACTGCGAACAATTCATGGAGAAGGAGATGGATACAGCGAGTTTGTACCCCAACTTGCCGTTACAGTCGGCATTTTACTCGCAATTATTAGCATTGGTGTTTTGATTTATTTTATCCATCATGCTTCAACAATAATTCAGGCATCTCACGTAATCCAAAATGTTAGTGAAGATTTACATTCAGCGATTAACCGTTTATTTCCCGAAAAAATAGGGCGTGATGAACCAGAAGATAACCTTGGAGTTATAGAAATTCCCATGTCTTTTGAGGAGGAAGCTTTACCGATTCGAGCTAATGGCACTGGTTATTTACAAGCAATTGACGACGAAGAATTAATGAAGATTGCTTGCAAGCAGAATTTGCTAGTACGCCTTAAGGTTAGACCGGGAAAATTTCTAGTTCAAGGTAGCGATTTAGTCTTGGTTTTTCCTGGGAAAAAAGTAACTAAAAAACTTACTAAAGAAATAAATGATGCCTTTATTTTAGGCAAAGAACGTACAGAGCAACAGGATGTAGAATTTCCTATCAATCAGTTAGTAGAAATTGCCCTACGTGCTATCTCTCCTGCTGTGAATGACCCATTTACTGCAATTCGCTGTATTGACCAATTAAGTGCTGGATTATGTCACCTTGTTCAAAAAAATTCCCCTTCATCTTATCGCTATGACAATAATAATAAACTGCGCGTCATTGCCGAAGGTGTAAAGTTTAAGGGATTAACAGATGCTGCTTTTAATCAAATTCGCCAGTATGGACGATCTGATGTAGCAGTCACTATTCGTTTATTAGAAGCTATAGCTTTAATTGCTACTTACACTAAAACTTCAAAATATCAAGATGTGCTTCGGCATCATGCTGATATTATTTTACAAGATAGCCGTGAGGGAATCTCACAAGAACAAGACTACAAAAATGTAGAAGAGAGATATTACCAGGTGATTAAAAATTTAAATAATGATCACACTAATAAGGATTGGGATTAACCAGAAAAATGAAGGAAAAGGTGAGACTGCTAACAAGTTAGCCCGTAGAGGACAAAAGTTAGGAATCACGCTGGCGAACAGAGAAAATCAACCACAAACTGTGATTGTCACTTTTGACCAACCAGTTGCACCCGGTAAAACAATCACTATCGGCTTGAAACCTTTTCGTAATCCCATGTACGACAGTGTGTACCAGTTCCAAATGCAGACTCTATCAACATATAACCCAATCAGTGGGACTGCTCGCTTACAATTCTATGGTGTTGATGCCTATGAATTATTAAGAAGATTTGAATTTATGGAAGTGTATTTTTCTTGGCCCCGGTTCGGGGCTATTTTCTTTTGGTAACTCCCAGATATCTCGTCTTTGCTGTTGTTCATCGACTAATAACTGAAGATGAGTTGGTGGTTGGGGCTGTTGCCCAGATAACCAAGGCACTCCATTTAATAGCTCTCTTTCAACTTGTCCATTAAACATCTGCTCACTGTTGATAGGTGTAAGCTGTGACTATTAATTGCTATTAGGTTGTAATTTTTAGTGCTGATTTCCCTAAAGACAAACAAATTGCATCATTTTGCGGTGTATGAATGCGACTGCAAAGTACATCTCGATAATGTCTTTCCAGAGGATTTTTTTTGGATAAACCCGGATTACCAATCAGTTCTAGTCCAATGTCTACAGCGCGAATGGCATTATTTGTAGCTAGATATTTCACTGTTTGCGCTTGTAAACCAATTTTGGTGTCATACTCACCTCGATCAATATCATCCGCCAAACTGTAAATTAGTCGTTGATTGGCGTACAGTAATGCTTCGATTTCACCAATGGCTGTTTGAAATCGGGGTAAAGTTGCTAAACTAGCACCTAAATTAGTAGGCGATCGCTCATTCAAATACTCAACTAACCAATCTCGCGCTGCTGTGGCTACTCCTTGATATAATGCACTCAACCACAAACTACCACCTGCTAATTTTAGAGGGTCTGGTGCTAAAAAAGTGTTCAGAGGATGCATATCCAAAGCGTATTCTTGAGGAATCAAGACATCTTCTAAAATTAGGTCGTGGCTGCCAGTAGCTCGCATCCCTAAATGATCCCAAGTTTCCTCAATCCTCATACCAGAAAGATCGCGTGGGACAAGAAAACTGCCTACTCGTGGTTTCTCTTCATCTGTTCGCGCCCAAACGACGAAATAACTTAAGATTGGACTGCCCGTAGTGTATTGTTTGTGACCAGTTATCAGCCAACCACTATCTGTTTGTTTGGCAATTGTGGCTGGTAGTCCTCCTCTGGCGGGTGTACCTAATTCTGGTTCCACACGGGCAGCATTGAGTAAAGCAATACCTGTAACTGACTCCCGACACAGCCGCTCATAAACTGCGGGATGCCAACGACGAGTCCGGGCTGCATTACTATGTTGTAAGTAGTGCATGGTCAACACCAAAGCTGTAGAAGCATCACCACTGGCTATCTTTTCAATTACTTGACAGACGGTGGCGTACCCTGCATCTTGTCCACCAAATTCTCTGGGAACCGTGAGACTTAACAGTTGTGCTTGGTGGAGAGCTTGAAAATTCTCAAAAGGAAAAGAACTGTCGCGATCGTGGATGGCTGCACGAGTGGCAAAATCAGCCGCCAGCGACTCGGCAAGCTTCAACAAATCAACAGATACTGCTGTATTAGCTTCTAAAACAGGTGATTGTGACATTTTGCTCAATTCCTACCTACTGGAGACAGTGCTAATTGCATTTGGCGATATCTTCATTAAAACTACTGTCCCATAGTTGTTTGACATCAACTTGTGAAGGAATTACACTGGCTTGGAAAAAAGTATCAGCAAATTGTTGTTGAGATGCGGTAAGCGCTAGCTATGCCGTCAGGCTTATCGCTTCATCAGAAACAGGAAGTAATTCTGGGGGACGCTGTTGTTGTCCTTCTATGGCATCAAAATATCTGTTGCTGACTTCAGCACCCGCGCCCCATCTTGTCAATTCAGCAAATCTGGTTCTTCCTCGATAATCCTTTCATAAAGTGGCTGAAAGCTAAACCAACCCCCAGAATCAGTTCCCACCTGGCTGTGTGTTAACGTCGCAATTTCATGGTCAATAGGAACAGGTTTACCTGCTGCTTCTGCTAAAAGTTGCGCTTGAGATGAACGTTCAAAGGAAATATACCACCAAGCAGCTGCATCTACTGTTGACCCCGCAGTTAAAAAGCCATGATTTTTCAGGATCACAGCTTTCTTATCCCCTAAAGCTTCAGCAATTCTTTTCCCTTCAGAAGTATCTAAGACAACACCTTTGTAGTCATCAAATAGGGCATGGTCTTGATAAAAGATACAAGCATCTTGAGTTAAAGGATCAAGTAGACGACCCAGACTTGACCAAGATTTACCATAAAGAGAATGAGCGTGAGCCGCCGCCACTATATCAGGACGCGCCTCATGAATCTGGGAATGAATCGCAAAAGCTGCCCGATTCACAGGCGCGTTCCCTTTAACAACTTCCCCATGACTATCCACCAAAATGAGGTCAGAAACACGGATATGGCCGAAGTATTTCCCTAAGGGGTTAACCCAAAAATGGTCAGTAAATTCTGGGTCACGAGCTGTAATATGTCCTGCTGTTCCTTCACTGAAGCCAAAACGGCCAAATAAGCGAAAAGCCGCAGCTAAGTGTTGTTTACGGTAAAGGCGTTCATCTTCGACTCGTTCAAAGACTGGCGGTTGAGGTCTGTCGAATTTTGGCATATTTTACTAATTCGTAATTCGTAATAGTCTTGGTAATTAGTACCAATGACTAAGGACAAATGACTAATGACCAAATCGGCGGGCGGCTATTCCTCTCATCCCTTGAAGGGAAAGGATTCCCGCCGATTTTTGTTAAGGCGCATTGGAGTACCCAGAGCGAAAAGACTGGATAGTTTGTTGTTCTGGATTATACTTATTTCTAAAAATTCTGCCAGTATCATTTCCCATAACATGAATTGAGATGGATGGCGCAAATATTGTAGTGGCTTTCACAGAGTGAATATCTCCATCGGGAGGCAACAAACGGTAAATATCACCACGTTTTACTTGATACAGACCAACAATTTCTAACTGAGCAAATCCTTCTATTTCACTATTATCTAAGCGACGGTATACAGTTTCTTCTTGTTTGCCTTGATATAACCCAACAAGTCCCCAAGATAAATGGTCGTGAATAGGAGTGATGGAATTAGGAGGAATCACTAAACTAAAAATAGTTAACTCTTGAGAACGATACAGCAACCATTGTCCGATACCACCACCCAAACCACCTTCAGGATTTGGTTGAGCAAAATGTTCTGGTAGCCAATCCTGTCTCTGGAGTAGGGCGGCAAAATACGGTTCAAGGATATTGAGGGTTTCTATGCGATTATGATTTGTGCTAGCAATAATTTCTTTGGCAGTAATTACAAACTCAGATAATTTAGGACTATCAACAAACCATTGGTCTGTTTCTGAGGGTTCGAGAGCAGTTGTGTAAGGCATAGGATTTTGGATTTTAGATTTCTCTTCTTTCAATCTAGGCAACAGTGACTGTTTGTTGTTCTCTTCGCTGCACCTCTTTTTTTACCAACGGAATCACATCTCGACCGTAGGCGATCGCATCTTCCACAGGGTCAAAACCGCGAATCAAAAGTGTTGTCACTCCAGCATCGTAATAATCAAATAACGATTCTGCTACTTGTTCTGGAGTCCCCACCAAAGCTGTAGTATTACCATAAGCTCCTGTAGCAGCTGCGATCGGTGTCCAGAGACGCTTATCGTAAATTTCACTGTCTTGGGCAAAATCTAGCAACCGCCTTGAACCAACGGCTTGCGGTCTGGCTGAAGCACCAGATGGAATTTGAATCCCTGCTTTAGCACGGTTTTCTTTCACCCGCGACAGAATATATCGCGCTTTTTCCCATGCTTTCTCTTCTGTATCCCCTAAAATTGGACGCAAAGAAACACTAAACCCAAAAGACTTTCCTAGCGGTGCAACAGCTTTGACTTCAGCGATGCGTTGCTTAATCGCCGCAATGGGTTCTCCCCAAAAAGCATACACATTACTATGTTTTGCCCCGACACTCACAGCTGCATCGGAAGCACCACCGAAATATATGGGAAGATGGGGTTTCTGTAATGGTTTTACCTCCGAGAATGCTTGCTTGACTTGATAAAATTCACCTTCATAATCAAAAGGTTCCTCACTTGTCCACACTCGCCGCACAATATCCAGATATTCATCAGTACGCCGATAGCGGGTATCGTGATCGAGCGAGTCACCATCTCGTTTTTGCTCGGCATCACTACCACCAGTAATGATATGCACAGCAACGCGACCATTCGTAAAATGATCTAACGTGGCTAATTTGCGTGCAGCTAAAGTAGGAGCAACAAAACCCGGTCTATGGGCCAATAAAAACTTGATTTTTTCTGTGACATTAGCAGCATAATTCACCACATTAAAACCATCAGGCCCTGTAGAACTGTATCCCACTAGAACCCGATCAAATCCGCCATCTTCGTGGACTTTAGCAAACTTACGGACATAAGCAGTATCTATACTTCCCCCTGTCAAGGATACAGCTGCACCATGTAATTCTGATGCTTGTCTGGTGCCAATCATGCCAATAAATTCAATCGGCATAAATTTTACTCCTAGTTGAATTAATATATGCTTTATTTCAAAGGACAAATCGCAGTTGCAATATCTACCCGTTGAGGCAGAATTTTTTGCTCTAGTAGCCAGTCAGCAGTTTTCTGAAGATTGGTAATGTCTTTATTATTAGGAAACACATAAGACTCTTGACCTCGATTTTTAGTCGCCTGCTTGGCTACAGCCTCAGAAATTTTTAGTTCTTTAACCATAAAATCTGCGGCAGCATCACTATTTTGATTCAGCCATTCACCATCCTGACTCAAAGCTGTCAGAGTAGTTTTCACTGCTGTAGGATTTTCCTTAGCTGCGTCGCTGCGAACCAGCATTACGCCGTAGGTAGGAGCAGGGTGAGTAGTGGTAATTCGCCGTGCATCATGTTCTAATTCTGCAATGGAAATATAAGGTTCCCAAACTGCCCAAGCATCAATAGTACCTTGGTAAAGAGCCGGTGCAGCATCATTTGGCGATAGATAAACTCGCTGGACTTGCTCTTTGGGGATATTCTCTCTTTCTAAAACTTTTAATAGTAGATATTCCCCTGCACCTCCTTGGTTAACCGCAACTTTTTTACCTACCAAATCCGCAGGTTTCTTTATAGAGGAATCACGACGAACTACGATCGCATTACCTAAGGCATCTGGTCTAGGACGCTGTAAGGAACCGATACAAAGAGGCTGTCCAGCAGCAATTCCAGAGATGGCAGGAATATCACCGCAGCCACCAATATCGGCTCGATTACCGTTGATGGCTTGCAAGAGTGTTGCACATCGATCGAAGGGACCACTCCACTCTACTTTGATGTTTTGAGTTAGTAGTTGGCTCTCTAATTCGCCACGCTGACGTGCAATAGGAATAATCCCCCCTTTTTGATAACCCAATCGCATTACTTGAGGTTTTTCTGAAGTTTGATTACTTACAGGTATGGCTGTAGAACTTTCACTAGTGCGAGTGCAGCTAGCAGTTAGAACACTGATAAACAGAGTTGTCACTAAAAAGCTACTGATTTGTTGCGATCTGGACTGTGAGAAAGGAATCATCAGAGTAGTCCAAATGAATTAATAACCTACTGTTTGATCTACGATGTTACGCAGAGGTTTACTTTGGCGATAACGTGTGAAATTATCTAGGAACAGAGCAAGCGATCGCTCCTTAACTCTGGGAGAATTACCAGAACAGTGGGGTGTAATAAAAACGTTGGGTAACGACCACAATGGACTTTCTGCTGGTAGCGGTTCTGTGAACACAGTATCTAAAGCAGCCCCGGCAATTTCCCCATCTTCTAAGGCTTTAACCAGTGCAAATTCATCCACAATTGCACCACGAGCAATATTAATTAAATAAGCACTCTTACGCATCAAGCGCAGTACCTCAGCATCGATCATGCCTTTAGTATCCCAAGTCAAAGGTGTGGCAATTACAACATAGTCAGCTTCGCCCAAAAGTGGTTTCCATTCATCTGCACCCACTACTTTGTCAAAGTTAGGTAGTGGTTGCGGGTGACGACGACTTCCAAAAATCCGCATCCCAAAAGCTTTAGCACGGGAAGCAATTTCTTGCCCAATTCCACCTGCACCGATAATTAATAAGGTTTTATCTAGTAATTCTTGAATTGGCAGACCTTTTTGCCAACGGTGTTGAGTCTGTTGTTGGTGTAATTTGGATAGTTGTTTGGCATAGGAAAGCATATAGGCAATGACGAATTCAGCTATGGGAACCGCATGAACTCCCGCACCGTTGGTTAAAATGAGGTTACGTTCTATATATTTGGGTGTAACGATGTGATTTACACCCGCATTTGGTGCATGATGCCAACGCAATTGTGGCGCAGATTCTAAAACTTGATGCAATGTTGTAGGTTTGAGGAAAAACCAGCTAAAGTAAACCTCGGCATTTGTAGCATCACCATCCAACTTACCTTCACTGTCAACACGTACAACTACTGTGTCATCAGGTAAATGAGCTTCAAGTTCTGTGGCTACGTCTATTGGTAGAATAATTTTCAAAGCTGATAACTCCCTTAACAATCACTTTGTCGGTAAGTTTTAAGCAGTGCATCTGGGCACTTGGTTGGAGATATTATTCGGGCAAAAAATAATGCAGATATGTCATTTCACCTTTTGAATTGGAGATAAAAAATTAGGAAGATGCGATGTCTATATTCCTTCTGCTTGCTTATATCTACACCTTTGTTGATAAATAAAAAAGCAGGTGCGACGATCCGCCTAGATTTAAAAATTCCATCCATGACATTCTCGCACCCACCTCAACTGCAAAAAGGTATCCATCCCCATACACATTGCAACTTAGTGCTTTGCTCAAAAAAGCACAGCCTTTAGTGGCAATGATGACTGTGTGCGAATAAAGCGCCAAAGTTGGGGCGATGGGCTTACACCCCACCTTTGCTGCGGAACGCTTCGCAAACTGCGATCGCACTTTAATATTTACTACTAATTCTTGGTCGACTTACCGGAGTTTATACACAAAAGAGCTTTACACACTTTTCTCAAAAAATCAAGAGCTATCTTAATAAAAGTTAAAATCGATTGAATCAAGTTGTAATAAATAGTAAAAGCTTTATTTCAGATAATCGAGCCGAAAAACTTCAATCTATGGCAATTTTAGTAAAATTCGGCAATTTTGCGGATTTCCTGCATTTTGGTATTAAAAAGTTGACTATACCAGATTTTGTTAACACAAGCAACTATATTTTGAGATTGAATTTGTAGCTGTAACTACCCATTTACTAAAATTTTTATGGGATGCTACTATCTTGTAAAAATTAAAGTACTGTAATTTGACCGATTTAGTGTAAATTAAGTAAATATATAAATTTAGCCAAATCATCATCAATTACTTGGTCTAACAATCGTGGCAATGAATAAACTTAGCATTTCCCCTAACAAAAGAGGTAAAAATTAATGTTTAATTTTTTATTTAAGCGCATAATAATCTATTGCAAAAAATGGGTTGTTTTCAGATTTGCTAGTCAAACCCGGTTATTATCAACTGTTCCTATACAAGTTACTGTAGCTTTTATTACTGGCTTATGCCTCAGCTTGCTATTTGCTTCTTGTACAGCAAATAATCCAAGTAATACTACAACTGTATCTGCAAATAATTCCACTCAAACCAAAGCATCAGTAGTCAGATTTGGCTATCAAAAATCAGCAATTCTCCTAAAAAGTAAAGGGCTTTTAGAAAAGCGATTACAACCTGAGGGTGTATCTGTTGAATGGATTGAATTTCCGGCTGGGCCACAGCTTTTAGAAGCTATGAATGTTGGCAGTATTGACTTTGGGCACACTGGAGAATCGCCACCAATTTTTGCTCAAGCAGGAGGTGCTGCAATCACATATGTCGTAGGAATCGCTCCAAGTCCTGCTAGTTCAGCAATTCTTGTTTCCAAAAATTCTGCTATCAAAACAGTCAACGATCTCAAAGGGAAAAAGATTGCTTTACAAAAAGGCTCTAGCGCCCATTATATGCTAGTACAAATTTTAGAAAAATATGGTTTAAAATATAGTGATATTCAACCCATATATTTACCACCAGCCGATGCTCGTGCTGCTTTTATCAAAGGTAGTATTGATGCTTGGTCAATTTGGGACCCATTTTACGCAGCAGCCGAAAAATCTAGCGATGCTCGTGTATTAATTGATGGCACAGGAATTAATAAACAGGGAGGATATTACCTTGCCAGCCAAAAATTTGCTAGCCAGCAACCAGCAATTATTAAGACATTACTAGAAGAGATTCAAAATTTTGAACAATGGTCTGATCAACATCGAGATGAAGTAGCTGCAAGTCTCTCCCCCATTTTGGGCATTGATTTGGAAACAATGAAAAAGACTACCAACAGAAGAAAGTTTGGCATCACACCAATCTCTCAAGAATTAATTACTCTTCAGCAGCAAGTTGCTGATAAATTCTATGAATTGAAATTGATTCCCAAACAAATTAACGTCAAAGAAGCGATGCTTACACCTGAGCAATATGCAGCTTTTTCACCCAAAATTAAATAATTCGTAATTAGTAGTTCGTAATTATGACCAATCCTACTGAGTTATTCCATCGTCGTTATGGCGTAGACGCGTTCAATGCAGATATTCCTTGGAATGAGACAATATCTAATTTGCTATCCCACCGTTCAATCCGCGCTTACTTGAGCGATCCCCTACCATCAAATACTCTAGAAACTTTGGTAGCAGCAGCCCAATCTGCATCGACTTCCTCAAATCTCCAGACATGGAGTGTAATTGCAGTAGAAGATGCACAACGTAAGGAGAAGTTATCGCAGTTGGCGAATAACCAAGCGCATATTCGCCAGTGTCCTTTATTTCTGGTGTGGTTAGCAGATTTGGCGAGATTAACATCTGTCGCTGAAAGTCAAGGATTACCCCATGAAGGATTGGATTATCTGGAAATGTTTCTGATGGCGGCTATAGATGCAGCATTAGCAGCGCAAAATGCTGTTGTCGCAGCAGAATCTTTGGGTTTGGGAACAGTTTATATTGGTGCATTGCGTAACCGTCCAGAAGAGGTGGCAGAGGTTTTAAATTTACCGCCTCATGTCTTTGCCGTTTTTGGCTTGTGTGTTGGTTATGCAGATTCATCTGTAAATGTGGAAGTTAAACCGCGTTTACCCCAAGCAGCAGTATTACATCGGGAGACTTATCAATTAGAGAAACAAGACCAGGAAATTGCTCTTTACAACCAAATTATGAAAGCATTCTACAGTTCCCAACAGATGAATGTTGCTGGCGATTGGTCGGAACACTCAGCTAAACGAGTAGCGTTTGCTGAATCTCTATCGGGACGCGATCGCTTGCAGGAAGCTTTGAAAAATTTGGGTTTTGAGTTGCGATGAAAAAGTAGAGACGCGATTAATCGCGTTTCTACAAAGGCAAAGAAGCAGTCCCCATTCAGCAGCTGACAATTCAGCGGCATCTGGAAAACCTCTCTCTAAATCTCTCTCCTAAAAGGCTACAGTGTACACACAAGTCACCAGTTTTATCCCAATACCCTTGGGATAAGCCAGAAACCCCTCATGTAGAGACGCGATTTATCGCGTCTAAAAAATTGACCGTTAGGGAGACGCGATAAATCGCCGTCTCTACAAAGAATGGACTCGTCAATTATTCCTTGACAGACTACTATTTCCTACTTGTGTGTACACCGTAGCCTAAAAGGAGAGAGACTTTGAATTTTCCCCTTCCCGCGTCGGGAAGGACAGGGTGGTTTCATACAAGCAGAGAAAAACTAAAACTGGGTTTCAAAGCCTCTCTCCGTTTCGGGGAGAGGTTTGGAGAGGGGTAAAAAGCTATGTTACAAAACGAGAAATCAAGACTTATGTATTTTTCTTTTTTCGTATGAAACCACCCTGCGCGTCGGGAAGGGGATTAGGTTTTTGGTGGACTTTTCCACATAACGTTGAAATTTAGACTGTTTGCAGTTGGAGGTTTTTTTGGAATAATTCTAAGACTTGTTGCCAAGCGTCGGCGGCAGCTTCGGGATTGTAGCTAGCACGATGGTTGCAGAAAAATCCATGCCCTGCTCCCTCATAACGAAAGATTTTATGAGAAATTTGATGTTTCTTTAATTCGGCTTCAATTTGTTCTGTGTGTTCTAGCGGGATGCCTTGATCTTCAGTGCCAAAGAACGCGTAAATGGGGGCTTTAATTTTGGAAGTATGGGTGAGAGTGGGTTCACCACCACCAGGTGTAGAGTTGGTAATCCCGCCACCGTAAAAGGAAGCTGTAACTTTAATGTCTGGCAGAGTGGCTGCTAAGTAAACAACGTGGCCACCAAAGCAGAAACCAATCGAGCCGATCGCATCTTTTTGGACATTTGGCAGAGTTCGCAAATAGGCGATCGCACTTTGAATATCGCTCAATATTTCTTCTGCTGTAGTCTGCTCTTTATAGCCTCTACCACGCTGGATATCTTCTTGGGTGTATACAGCCTCGAACCCCGGAGCAGTTCTTTGATAAAGTGCAGGAGCGATCGCTACATATCCCTCCTTGGCAAACTTCTCGGCAACTTCCCGAATATGAATATTTACCCCAAAGATTTCCTGAATCACGATAACGGCGGGGAATTTTCCCTGTTTTGCAGGTTCAGCTAGGTAAGCATCAATTTGCAAATCACCGTTTGGGACTTTAACTTTAGTTGTGCGAATTTCTGTGGTTGCCATTTTTAGGATGTAGCCTACAATCTCGTTGATAGTTGATTGTTCTTGATATCTAGCAAAATACTACAGTAAATTTGTCGAGTTACCGTATTTTATAAAAGTATCATTCCATAACTAAGTAAGAAAAACAAGTGCTGTTGCCAATATTCCAGACAAGAATTAGAGCGATTCTAATGGCATTACTGTTAAAATACGATAAATTTATCGATTTAATGTAGTAATATGACAAACTCTAAAAAGATTAGTGATGATCTAAGTGCAGCTGGACAACTGACCCCAGAACAATTACAACAAGCAGCAGCTGAGGGGTTCAAGTCGGTGATCAATTTGCGCTCCCCTGATGAGCAGGGTTTTTTGAGTGACGAACAGCAGAAAGCAGAAGCGGCTGGACTGCAATATACCAACATCCCCTTAAAACCTACAGAACCAAATCAAGAGTTAACGAAAGCAGCACTTGAGAAAATTGCCGATTTACCCAAGCCAATATTAATTCACTGTGCTGCTGGTGCTAGAGCATCGGGAATTGCCTTGATTGCTAATGCGATTCAGGAAAGTCTGAGTTATGAGCAAATTACGCAAAAAGCCGCCGATTTAGGAATTAGTTTAGATCAGCCACACCTGAAGCAATTTTTGCTGGAGAGATATACCGAAAAGCAGACAGAAAAAAGTTAGTTCTGAAATTTGAAGAAAACTTGTGAGCTTCAATGATTATCAGTAATTGTTGAATCTTCAGCATTACCCTGTTTGCTCTTACCCACTATAAATTCAAATAAATTTATTAACTTCAATGCTTGAAAGCAATACAAACAAGCATTACACGTTGCAATAAACATAAAAAATGGAGGAAATCAAAGTGTGGCTCACAGCAATCGATCATATTCAGGTGACATCACCACCTGAAGTGGAAAACGCGATGCTGTTTTTTTACAGTCAAGTTTTAAAACTCACTGAAATTACTAAACCATTGGTTCTCCAAGCTAATGGGGGCGCATGGTATGTGCTGGGGGATATTCAAATCCACGTAGGTATAGAGAAGCAGGCAAATAACCAAGTATCTAGACGGCATATATGTTTCCGAGTCCACGACTTAGAAGCATTTGCCAAACATCTGCAAGTTCATGGGGTAGAAATTATTAGCGATCGCGTACCGCCCAGCGTAGCTGATCGCCTTCCAACTGGATACGATCGCTTTTTTATCCGCGATCCTGGTGGGAATCGCATAGAAATAGCGGAATTTACCCCAATACGCTTGGGTTAAGGGTTATTGGTGGAGATAATTGGTATTTTAAGACGCGATAAATCGCATCTCTACATGAGGGTTTTGGGTTATCTGAACTGTATTGGAATTTATCCAACACAAAATAGACTCTTGACTTTCTAACCAGATATGCGAAGCTAATATTTAGATAGACTAAATATTAAAAGTGCATCAAACTCGTGACAAGACTTACGGGAAACGCTGATTTGTCTGAATCACTTGCTAGTAGCCCTAAAGCAGTGATTTTAGAAACACAAGGACTGACACGTTACTTCGGTAAAGCAGTTGCTGTAAATGATTTGAGTATCACAGTAAAACAAGGTGAGGTCTTTGGTTTACTCGGCCCGAATGGGGCAGGTAAAAGCACAGCCATCAAGATGTTGACGACTCTATTGCCCCTAAGTGCAGGGAGAGCAACTATAGCTGGCTATGATGTAACTCATCAGGCTGCTGCTGTCAGACGACTATTTGGCTATGTACCCCAAGCTCTTTCTGCTGATGGTAGTCTTACAGGCTATGAAAATCTCTTAATTTTTGCCAAGCTATACGACATTCCTGTTAAGCATAGGCAAAGACGTATCAGCGAAGTTCTAGATTTTATGGGTTTGCAAGATGCAGCCCATCGCTTAGTACGTAACTACTCTGGTGGCATGATCCGCAAGCTAGAAATTGCTCAATCCATCATGCACCAACCCAAGATTTTGTTTCTTGATGAACCGACTGTAGGGCTAGATCCCATTGCTCGTACTCAGGTATGGCAACTGGTGCAACAACTCCGCGCAGATTACGGCACAACCATATTTTTAACTACTCACTTTTTAGAAGAAGCCGATAGCCTGTGTAACCGAGTGACGATTATGCAGCAAGGCGAAGTTGTGACAACAGGCACACCAAGTGATTTGAAAGCTTCTTTGGATAAATCAAATGCAACTTTGGATGATGTCTTTATTCACTACACAGGGGATCAATTAACATCAGGAGTCAGCTATCGTGATACAGCAAGAACCAGACGTACAGCTCAACGGTTGGGTTAAAGCAAAACCTCCTCACCGACCCAATATTATCTCTGCAATTATTCAGATATTTACGAAAACCCTCGTGATTGCCGAAATGGAAGTGCGGAAGCTCCGGCATGATCCCACTGATTTAATAGTCAGAGCCGTACAACCATCACTGTGGCTTCTGATCTTTGGGCAAGTATTCTCGCGGATTCGGGCAATTCCTACAGGTGACTTACCTTATCTGGACTTCATGGCTGCCGGTATTCTGGCGCAAAGTGTGTTGTTTGTCGCTATTTTTACAGGCGGTATGACGCTAATTTGGGAGCGAGATTTAGGAGTTGTGCATAAATTCTTGGCTAGTCCAACACCTAGAGTAGCGATGGTGTTAGGGAAATCCCTAGCCTGTGGAGTGCGCTGTTTATCCCAGGTATTTGTTATTTATGGATTGGCACTAGTATTAGGTGTCAAACTTAATCTTCATCCTTTGGCTTTTTTGCAAGTGCTATTAGTCGTTATGCTGGGAGCAGGTTGTTTCTGCACATTTTCTTTAATCATTGGCTGTCTAGTGAAAACTAGAGAACGAATGACCGGAATTGGGCAGTTGTTAACTATGCCATTGTTTTTTGCTAGTAATGCCATCTATCCCATTTCCATGATGCCCGACTGGTTAAAATTTTTGTCTGGTATTAATCCCTTAACTTACGAAGTGGATGCCTTACGCAGCACGATGCTAGCAAATGGAACTAGTATCTATGGATTTGGTTGGGACTGTACAATTCTCTTGTTAACATTAATAGGCTTAACCCTGATTTGTGGACGACTTTATCCACGGGTGGCAATGTAATTAGGAGAAAGAATAGCTGATGAAACTCGGAAAACCTACGCAAGGCGCAACTTCCCAAGAATGTGCTGCCAGAGTAATGGATACAATTCCGTTAGTGATGCGGTTTATCCGAGCGGATATGCGAGCTCACAGTGCTGCTGCTTTATCTATACCACAGTTGCGATCGCTAGCATTTCTTAACCGCAGTCCAGGTGCTTCATTATCTGATTTGGCAGAGCATCTAGGTGTTACCTGTGCGACAGCATCAGCAACAACAGAAAGGCTAGTACAACGCAACTTGGTGCAACGCACCGATGATCCTCAAGAAAGGCGGCGAGTTCTCCTGAATCTTACTGAAGAAGGAAAGCATCAATTAAAGCAATCTCAAAACCAAACTCGCGCTCATATAGCCGACCTTTTGGAAGGTCTGACACCAGAACAAGTTTCCAATATTGAAGAAGGGTTGGCTCTACTAAAAAATGTCTTCGAGCAAACAGAAATTAAACGGGAGCAACGCTAAGTCTGCACAACACGATCCTTTTGCGGCGTTGAGGTTTCGAGATTATCGCCTATTTACAATTGGGCGTGTACTTTTGTTCATCGGGTCACAAATGCAGACTGTGGCCATTGGTTGGGAACTCTACGATCGCACAAATTCAGCTTTGGCATTAGGTGGTGTTGGGCTAGCCCAAGTCTTGCCCATGATTGCCCTCACCTTGATTACTGGACATATAGCCGATCGCCGCGATCGCAAACTGACAATGCTGCTGTCAGTATTTTTATTAGCCTTATGTTCCCTGGCTTTGGCGGTACTTTCATGGACTAATGACGCAATAGTATTAATGTATGCCTGCTTGGTATTTACAGGCATTGCCAGGGCGTTCTTGAAACCTGCCAGTGATGCCTTGATGTGGCAATTGATACCTACTAGTGCTTTTACTAATGCAGCCACTTGGAATAGTAGTAGTTTTCAGTTAGCCTCAGTTATCGGTCCAGCCTTGGGAGGATTTGGTATAGCCTTTTTGGGAGGTGCTACAGGGGTATACGTACTGGCTGCGATCGCAGGTTTGCTGTGTTTTATCTTAACGGCGGCAATCTCAAAACAAGAAACCATTCGTTCTACAGAACCAATCTCACTCAAAGCACTCTCAGCCGGGGCTAAGTTTGTCTGGGAAAATCAGTTGATTTTAGCAGCAATTACCTTGGATATGTTTGCAGTTTTGTTGGGGGGTGCGATCGCCTTACTACCCATCTTCGCCAAAGATATTTTGCAGGTAGGGCCATTAGAGTTAGGCTACCTACAAGCAGCACCCTCGATTGGTGCTTTATTTATGGCAGTTGTACTGGCATATCTACCACCCTTACGCAAGGCTGGCCCAGCCTTACTTTGGTCAGTAGTTGGCTTTGGTGTTGTGACAATTATCTTTGGGCTTTCTCGTTGGTTTTGGCTGTCATTATTGATGTTGGTGCTAAGTGGCGCACTAGATACAATTAGCGTTGTGATTCGTCATACCTTAGTGCAAATTAGAACGCCAGATAATTTACGCGGTCGGGTTGCGGCGATCAATAGTGTATTTATTAGTGCCTCTAACGAGTTAGGCGGCTTTGAATCAGGCTTGACGGCTGCTTTATTTGGCCCGGTTATCTCCGTAGTTAGTGGAGGAATTGGCACAATTATAGTGGTACTTGCTGTAGCTGCAATTTGGCCGGGAATTGCCAAGTTAGGAGCATTACAAGAGTTTGAACAAAAGGAGTAAAAGACGGTATGCTGCCAAAAATTCAATATTATCGCTGACTAGTGAGAGAAGCTGGTGTGATTGCAGCATATTGTTCAGGAGTCAGCAATGTTTCTTGAATATCAAGAGATTTGGGTAACAAGCCATTTTTGTAAAAATAATCGATGACTCGTTGTTGATCCTTGATGCGTCCAGCATCCATTGGACTTAATTGAAAGGTGCGACGACGAACCACTGTTTCTTGGATATCCAAAGCAAGCTTTGTTTCAGGTGCAAGCAGTTTTGCTGTCTCTTCAGGATGCTCATCTGCCCACTTACCAATCTTTTGCATTTCTTCAATGACAATTCGCAAAAGTTCTGGATTTTCTGTAGCAAACTTACGTCCAGCAATATAGTATCCACCAGGAGAATCTAGCCCTTCCCCGGTGCGAAGAATACGAACTCTACCTTGTTTTTCGGCGATCGCTAGGTGTGGATCGCCAAAGACAATGACAGGAATCCGACCTTGAAGAAAGGCATCACGCGCTTCTACACTAGGCATACTGATCACTTGAATATCTTCGTATTTCAAACCTATTTCATCCAAAGCACGCAGGATAAAGTAGTGGGAAGCAGACCCTTTTTGGAAGTTTACTTTCTGTCCTTTGATGTCCTTTAACTCTTTAAGTGGCGATTCAGGAGGAACAGCAATTGCACTTCCTTTCCCTGTTACAGGACTCCGACCTACAACATAAACAATCTTAGCTCCTGCTGCTTGGGCAAAAATGGGTGGAGTGTCGCCTACAGATCCTAAATCGATTTGTCCAACATTCATTCCTTCCATCAGTTGTGGCCCTTGGGCAAATTGCAGCCACTCTACTTTGACTCCCAAGGGTTCTAGGCGTTTTTCTAATACACCAGATACTCTTACCAAATCCCCGGCTTGTTGATAGCCCATTCGCAACACATCAGTTTTAATCCCACTAGCTGATGCACCTATAGTAGTAGCAGATGTTTCTGCTTGCTGGGTATTTGTCTTACAACTATTGAGGGTAAATGCAGTTGATAAACCCAACAAGCCTGCTGTACCAATCCGGATAAAACGGCGGCGAGTATTAAATATTCTAGTCATACTTGCAAAGAAAGAGAAAATTACTCGAAACTATCCTGTTTGTAGTTCGGAGGCATTTTGATTATTGGCTTCTACAGGTAAGAATCCACCTGCCTGCATTTTCCATAACCTGTAGTAAGCACCACGGCGTGCCAGCAGTTTGGCATGAGTACCATCTTCGATAATGCGCCCTTGGTCAAATACCAAAATGCGGTCTAGATGGGCAATAGTAGAAAGTCGATGAGCCACCACGATCACCGTTTTTCCATCCATTGCTAAGTCTAGAGTGTCTTGGATCGCTTTTTCGGTAATGGAATCGAGACTGGAGGTAGCTTCATCCAAAATCAGAATTGGTGCATCTTTGAGGATTACCCGCGCGATCGCAATCCTTTGTCTTTGCCCTCCAGAAAGTTTGACACCGCGCTCACCGACCAAAGAATCATACCCTTCCTGAATCTGAGCGATAAAATCGTGAGCATAGGCCTGGCGTGCTGCCTCTATCACTTCTTCGTTGGTGGCATCTAGTCGTCCATAACGAATATTTTCTATCAATGTCCGATGGAACAGAGACGGATCTTGAGGAATCAAGCTGATCTGGGAGTGTAGGGCATCTTGCGTCATGTCTCGAATATCCACCCCATCAATCAGAATCTGTCCAGATTGGGGGTCGAATTGACGCAAAATCAGATTGACGAAGCTGGATTTCCCAGAGCCAGAAAAGCCAACCAGTCCGACACGCTGGCCTGGTTGGATAGTTATAGACAGGTTGTCGAATACTTTTTTACCAAGAGAGTAGCTAAAATTCACTTGGCGAAACTCAATCTGTCCCTGAGTGATTGAGTGGGCGATCGCACTATCACGATCAATGATCTCATGGGGTTGAACAATAGTGAAGACACCATTGGCAATATTGCCGATATGTTCAAAAAATTCTAGAAACCGTTTACTTAAATTGCGGGCTTCACTAATGATTAACAGCGACAGACTGGTTGCTACGACAAAATCCGCCGTTGCGATCGTTCCCTGACTCCAAAGTGAGAGCGAGTAATACAAAGTCCCAATTTTCAGGACTGCTGCTGAGATAAACTGAAACCAGCGGATTCGCTCCGAGTACCAGTTGGATTTTCTCACCTCTTTGAGTTCGTCCCTTAATTGCTCATTCAAATAGCGTCGTTCAAAACCCAGGCGAGCAAACAGTCGGCTACTGGTGAGATTTGTGACTGCATCCACAATGATGCCAGTTGTTTCACTTCTTGCTGCTGCGGCTTTTCGGGAGTAAATTCGGCAGCGAGTTGCCAGCCAGAACGAAATACTGATGAAGAGAACTGCCCACATCCCCACGAATCCAGCAAGTGGAGGATAGACGCGATACAGTAATATCGTCGTGACAGTATAGACTATGATTACTGGCATAAATTCAGTAATCAGCATTTGCATCGTCTGAGTCACACCCAGAGAAGTTTCGCTAATCCGATGTGCCAATGCCCCAGAAAAACTGCTGCTGAGGTAACGGTGAGAATGGTGCTGTAAGTAGCTATATAGAGAACGGACGATGTGTTGTCGGTGGATCGGATGGAGGATAGTCTGCAAAAGTCCAGCTGCTCGCCCGAATATCACTTCACCCACACTCAAGGCGGTGAAAAGCATCAGGGGTTGGCTCATGGCATCAAGAATGGGTTTGCTGTCGGCCGCCTGTCGCGTCACACCCCGGATAATCTCACCAATGGCATAAGGTAACATGATGCCGCAGGTTGCGTGTATTACCTCCAGAATCACCATTGCCACATACCACCAGCGGAACTGGTTAACGAAATAGCAAATGAACCGAAATGGAGTTGCTGGCAAGTTGGGCGCATCAGCAGCACGTTGAAAGGATTTCGATTGTTTGGACTTTTTCTTCATGAGAGTCAATTTCGTAGCATCTTATCTTTTTAGGCTTCTCCTTAACAACTCAATTGAGTGATGCATTTGTACAGTGCGTAAGTCCTAAGAATTACTGAAACAAAGCACTAGACCATAATTTCTGATGGTGTGATTGCAGCATACAAATCAGGTGGAAGTAACGCATCCTGAATGTTGATTTTCTTTGGTATGACACCCTCTTGAAAGAACAAATCTGCTACACGTTGTTGTTCCGCGATCAATGCAGGGCTGAGTCCTCTACGTCCTGCAAAAGAGCGACGAGACATCACCCTTGCAACTACATCTTCATCGAGCTTTTGTTCAGTGATCATCAATTTGGCTACTTCGTCTCGATTCACGTCTGCCCACTTATCAAGAGCATGAAGCTCCTCAATAATAATTTTTAGCAAGCCAGGATTTTCTTGGGCAAACTTCCTGTCAGAAATATAGTAGCCCCCAGGAGAATCTAGCCCCACAGAATCTTTGATGACTCGAATTCGACCCATTTTTTCAGCGATCGCATAATGGGGATCTCCTGTCATCCAAACAGGAATTCTCCCTTCGAGAAACGCACCCCGCGCCTCGATAGTCGCCATACTTTTGATTTTAATATCTTTGATTGTCAAGCCGATTGACTGCAAAGCTCTAAGAATAAAATAGTGCGATGCCGAGCCTTTTTGAAAATAAACTTCTTGCCCCTTAATATCCTCAAATTTCTGAAGGGGAGACTCTGGAGGTACAGCAATCACACTACTTGTCCCTGTCGTTGCGGTTCTTTGTGTACCGACGACATAAACAAGGTCTGACCCAGCTACTTGGGCAAAAATTGGTGGCGTTTCTCCCACCGATCCCACGTCAACTCTTCCCCCAGCCATCCCTTCCATAAGTTGTGGCCCTTGGGCAAATTGCGCCCATTCCACCTTAATCCCCAACGGTTCCAAGCGTTTCTCTAAAACTCTGCGATTTCTGAAGAGATCCCCTGCACTCTGATACCCCATGCGGAGAACTTTCGTTTTGATACCAGAGTAATCTAAACTGGCAGTAGTACTGTTTATCAAAGAAGATTGTGCCAGATTCTGTGGACTTTTTTCGCTACAACTTCCTAACAGATATGCCATAGAAAAACTACATAGACCTGATGTAGCAAAATTGAGAAAACGACGGCGTTTAATCATAGCTATTTTATCCATGAGATATTTCTGATTTGAAAGAATTCTGGTTATTTTTTACAAAAAATTCGGGCGTTGAAATGCTTAAATATTCTGCTTTGCAAACTTTATACAATTCAGAACAGCCCGAAATCCTTCATGTGGTAGTGCGATTGATCATGTCTGAACGACCAAATTTCTAAGCCGATAATCCTTAACGCAGAGAATCTCCTCTACGATATTTGGCGGTAATGTCGTCTAGCTTTTGTTTCAAATTGTCATCGAGTTTGAGTTCTACAGCCTTGAGTGTGTCAGCAAGTTGTTCCGGTCGGCTAGCACCAATAATGGGAGCAGTAATAATGGGATTAGCCAGTACCCAAGCCACCGCTAGGCTAGTGAGCGACAATCCAGCGAATTCCGCCACTGTACGTAATTCTTCCACAGTATTGAATTCGCGATCGCGCCAGTATCGTTCTTGATAACGTTCTGCGGCAGTACCCAAGGTGAAACGAGTCCCTGTGGCGGGGCCTTGAGTGAGATTGTGTTTGCCAGTGAGTAGACCGCCAGCTAAGGGATTGTAGGAAATTACACCCAATCCTTCTTCTTTGGCTAGAGGCAAGAGTTCTCGCTCGATTTCGCGGAACAACAAATTGTAGCGGGGTTGAATCGAAACAAAGCGAGTCAGATTTCGCACATCGGCGCGACCCAAGGCGCGGGCGAGTCGGTAAGCCAAGAAGTTAGAAACCCCGATATAACGTACCT
Source organism: Nostoc sp. UIC 10607 (assembly GCF_047228265.1). Taxonomy (NCBI): domain Bacteria; kingdom Bacillati; phylum Cyanobacteriota; class Cyanophyceae; order Nostocales; family Nostocaceae; genus Nostoc; species Nostoc sp. UIC 10607. Next base: position 122,803 of record NZ_JBIQNW010000013.1, read on the forward strand.
TGCCAGCGCGAACTATCGTGTCCAATGCTTCCAGAGTCTCATCAAGAGGGGTTGAGGCATCGTCAGAATGCAATTGGTAGAGGTCAACATAATCCGTTCCCAGCCGTCTGAGGGAAGCATCAATCGCATCCAAAATGTGTTTGCGCGAAGCACCCTGATCCCAAGGTGCAGGGCCAACCTTACCTACAGCTTTGGTAGCCAAAATAAAATGTTCGCGTTTGCCTTTGAGCCAGCGCCCAATAATTTCTTCGGTACTTCCAGCAGTAGCTAGTCCACCTCCAAGAGGATAAACGTCGGCTGTATCGAGAAAGTTAATGCCAGCATCGGCGGCGCTGTCAAGGATTTGTCTGGAAGTTTCTTCATCTGTCTGGAATCCGAAAGTCATTGTACCGAGACAGAGACGGGAAACGGTCAATCCAGTTTGACCGAGTTTAGTTGTTGGTAATGTCATGTTAGAAGAGGAAAGGAATTCTACTTAGGCTACTACAGACGCTTGACGACGGCTCTGTGAAATCAGCCATTCTTGCAATTTCGGGTCACTGTATACTTCATCGGCAATAAAATGATCGCCTTCCGGCAGGACGGTAAAATCTACTGTTCCCCCAAGTCCGCGCAAGGTATCGACAATCTGCTGTGCATCCTCAATCGGTAGTTTTTCGTCCTTTCCCCCTTGGAATATTTGGATAGGAATGTCCTTAAGGGCAGCTAGTTGGCTTGCTTCTAATGTTTTGGGTACACGACCAGACACTGCTACCAGACCAGCAAAGCGATCGCGGTGAGAAGCAGCGATATGCCATGCCCCAGCCGTACCTAAACTGAATCCAGATAAAATCACACGGGACGGATCTATGGGTTGGGAGGTAATGAGATTATCCAACAAAGCAATTACGTCAGATTCTCGATCTACCCAAGTTTGTCCTTCAGGAAGTTGGGGAGCTACAAAGACATAAGGTAACGAGCTTGACTCATCTACGAAACGAGGTAAACCCCATTTGAGCAGCACATTTAGATCATTACCGCGATCGCGTGCGCCATGCAGAAATAACACAAGAGGCGCGGGTTTTTTGGCATCATCAGAGACAGGCGAGAAAAGATAAGGCAGTGAAGCGGAACGGTGTTCGATAGGCATAGCTATAATTCCTCAAGTGTGTGTTTGATTTAGGAATTGGGGACTAGAAATCATCTAATCCCCGTGACTAGTAAAGTTCCCTCAGACTTCTTCCGTGATTTACGCCACTACAAGCTTCTTATCTACTTGTGGGGACGCACTTTCACTGACTTTGGATTCAATCGCTGTACCCTTGAAGAAATCGGGGTTCGCTTGGGTGTAGAACTTGTAGGGATTAGTGGATACATAAGCCTTGAAGTCGGCTTCAGAAATCACACCTTCTTGTACCAAATCCCAGCTTTCCGCTAGTGGATCGGTCAAATCTGGTACATCCCAGTGACCAACATCTGAGGAATAAATGGCGTTGATTTTCACACCCAAGGGATTGGCTTTGTCGTTGAATGCTGCTGCGATGGTGCGATCGTCAGACTCGGAACCAAAGAAGAAACTATTTACCCAGCGATCGCGGATGTCTTCAATTGTTTCAATCCCAGCTGCGGCAAAATCTTCTAGTTCACTACCAACGGGTGAGCGGCTGTGACGGTTGAAGGAAGAACCTAAGACACTCTTTTTCAATTCCTCTTTATTCAGAGGATGTGCTTCCAGGAATTCGCTACCAAAACGCTCGAACAATACGAACAATTCATCAGAATTGGCGTTATCTGGGTTGTAGTTTTGCAGTCCTTTGAGGTTGCGCTTGGAGAATCGATCTACTAAATGAATGTAAACGTGAGCGCCCCAATCTGCACCGCCTTCAAGCATAGCTACGCGCAACTGAGGGAAACGTTTGGTAACACCACCAAAGAACAATGCCTTGGCAAATGCTTGGGAACCATCGGCGAAATGACCGATATGGTTGTTCATGTAGTTACTGATGGAGGAGCGTCCAGTCCAACCTTGACTGCCGTAATGGGTAGTAACGGGTACACCTAATTCAACAGCCTTCGCCCAGAATGGATCGTAGTCATATTCACTATCCAATCCGTAAAAGTCAATGTAGGAGGCATACTTGGCGATTTCAGGATATTGATCTGCTGGATATTTATCAGCGATCGCCTTAATTGGCCGTTTCACACCACCAGGAATATTTGCCACTTTCAGCCCTAGTGTTTTTACTGCAAACTCTAGCTCCTCAACGGCTTCTTGAGGATTACCCATCGGGATACCAGCTACAGGTGTCAAGCGATCGCTATATTTCCGGTACAAGTCAGCATGATAGTGATTGACGGCCCGTTGCAGTGCTTGACGGTTCTCTTTACTTGCTCCAGCTGGTGCAAGAACATTATTCGGAAACAGTACCGAATAATCTGATCCCTGCTCCGCTTGACGCTCATAGAAGAGTTCAGGAAGAGTATAAGTAGCAAGATCCAAAGTATTGCGGGTTACTCTCGCCCACCAAGGCGATCGAATTGTGCGGTTGTACTGGCGTTCTTCTGGAGTTTGTTGATACCAGTCTTTACCATTGCTCTTGGAATTGAGACGAGAAGCTTCCGCCTTGCGTAATTCATCTACAAGTTTCGAGCCACCGTATTTAGCAATGTAATCCTCAAGCGCTGGAGTGAAATCATTGGTATGAACATCAGTGTCAATTATCGGATAATCAAGGTTTGCTTTGATTGCCGCGGAACGGGAAGTTTTTAATCTGCTATATTCAGTCATGATTTTTTCCTTGAATAAATGACAGAAGTAGTGCTGAGAAATGAGTTATGAGTGCTGAGTACAACAAAACAGACGAGAGTTAGTTGATATTTATCGCACACTGACTCACCACAAGCTGACTTTTCACGGCATCTGGAAAACCTCTCTCTAAATCTCTCTCCTAGAAGGCTACGGTGTACACACATCTCTATGCTGAGTGCAAAATGTGGTTTGATCCCCCTAAATCCCTTTCAAAAGGGGGACTTTGATTTTGGTTCCCTTTTTTAAGGGGGGTTAGAGGGGATCGGAACGATACGCGATAAGGTTATCAGACTTGTGTATACACCGTAGCCTAGAAGGAGAGAGACTTTGAATTTTCCCCCTTCCCGCGTCGGGAAGGGGGTTAGGGGGTTAGGTTTTTAGTGGACTTTTCCACATAACGTGAAAAGTCAGACCACAACAGCATCTACAGCACTCGAAACTCACTACTCTTTTTGCTTGTAGTAAGGACTTTAGTCCTGAGTTCACCTAGTGTCTGCAAGAGAGAACTAAAGTTCTTACTACGAACGAATCCTATTTATTTACACCAAAACCAATCTCTCATTCGCTTGTTTGACAACGAATTGATTACCCGGACGACGCAGCCCCAAGTTTTCCCGCAAAGTACTACCCTCATATTCAGTACGGAACAGTCCGCGTTTCTGGAGGATAGGAACGACCAAGTTAACGAAGTCATCCAACCCTGTAGGCAAGATGGGCGGCATGATATTAAAACCATCTGCTGCACCGTTGTTAAACCATTCCTCTAGTTGGTCAGCAATACTTTCAGGAGTACCAAGGATAGTGCGATGACCTCGTGCAGTAGCCAGAGACAGATACAACTGACGCAGTGTGAGAGTCCCGCGAGTAGCTAAATCCCTGACTAATTTCAGACGACTCTTATTATTATTGGTGTCGCTTGGTAGTTCAGGAGCTACATCATCTAAAGAGTATTTCGACAGATCCACACCTTTGTAATAGTTCTTTAAAATACCCCAAGCTACATCAGGATGAATCAACGATTGCAGAAATTCGTATTTCTCTTGGGCTTCTTCTTCAGTCCGGCCAATGATTGGGAAAGCCCCAGGCATGATTTTCAGATCGTCTGGAGAGCGTCCATATTTCGCCAACCGACCTTTGACATCAGCGTAAAATTCCTGGGCATCGGCTAGGGTTTGATTGGCGGTGAAGATTACCTCAGCAGTACGCGCAGCTAAATCCCGTCCAGCTTCCGATGCTCCAGCCTGCACAATCACCGGATAACCTTGAGGTGGACGACCAACGTTCAACGGGCCTTTGACAGAAAAATGTTTACCTTTGTGGTTGAGTATATGTAGTTTATCCTGGTCGAAATAGATGCCAGATTCTCTGTCACGGATGAAAGCATCATCTTCCCAGCTATCCCACAACCCTTTCACCACTTTCACAAACTCTTCTGCACGTTCATAACGTTGACTATGTTCCGGGTGATGCTCAAGACCGAAATTACTTGCGGCATTTTCGTTACCCGTGGTGACTACATTCCACCCCGCCCGGCCTTTACTTAAGTGATCTAGCGAGGCGAACTTCCGTGCCAGGGTGTAAGGTTCTTCATAGGTAGTTGAAGCAGTGGAAATAAAGCCAATGTTTTGAGTTACAGAGGATAACGCCGAAAAGAGTGTCACCGGCTCGAAATGGACAAGCTTACCGTTGCGTCTCTGCGTTTGAGGATCGCCACCCCAAACTCCTGGGCTGTCCGCCAGAAAAACTGCATCGAACAAGCCACGTTCAGCGGTTTGGGTAATTTCTTTGTAATGCTCAAAATTAAAACCCGCATCTATTTGTGCATCTGGATGTCGCCATGCAGAAACATGATGTCCAGTGGCTTGAATAAATGCTCCTAAACGAAACTTACGTGTTTTGCTCATCTGCTTTTCTTTTTTTTGGATAGATAGTACTGCAAGGCGGAAGTCAAAAGTCGAAATGAATACAAGTTAATGCTTCCAAACTACTTGGATTGTTGCTGTGAGTTCTTCTGTAAAGTGACCAGAAGGCTCAACTGCTAATAATGCTTCTTTGATATCTGCTTCAAATTCTTCGGCTTTATCGCCATAGAAAATTTTCAAAGAGAAGGCTGTGGTGTACAAGTAGCCAAGATAGCTGGAGACTGTCCAAGATTTTTCAAATGGCACCTCATACACTTCTTGGCGGGCAAATTTTGAATTGGCAATTACAACTTCGTGGGGAGGATCAACTGATTTACGAATACCCTGTCCTCGTTGTCCAGTTCGTCGCTCCTCACCTAACCATTTTTTCACTACTTCTATGGCAGCCTGTTTCCAGGGTAGAGAACTTACCCAAGGATTATCACCTGTATTGAGCAGTGCGATCGCACCATCATCTGCCAACAATTCATAAAGGCGTTCTAGTACAAGTTCCCGTTCCATCCAGTGAAAGGCTCTGCCAATGGTAGCTAGTTTAAATACCCCTAAACTAGGGTTAATCAGTTCTGCGCCTTGTTCTAGCCAAGTAATATTATTTGCTCCTACAACTGCTGCTTGGCGTTGCGCTTCCTTGAGCATTTCCGGATCGGGATCGATCGCAACTACTTCCTGAAATTTGGTGCTGAGGGGAATGGCAATTAAACCTGGCCCAGTACCCAAATCAAGCAGTCGTCCCTGACCATTAAGATGAAAAATTTCGGTTAGTTTGTCGAATACAGCAGGTGGGTATTTAGTTCTGTATTGAGCGTAAACTTCAGCAGCACCCTCAAATAATGTTGGGTCGTAGGTAGGAAGTGTTTTCAGTTGGGTCATAAGTTGGTTTTTTGGTTAATCAATCTATATTTAGGGATTGGGAAAATTATTCTTAAGATTTCTCTAGTCTCTGTTGGTAAGACAAATCCAGAAAAGAGTCCGCGTAGTCCGATAATTCCGACGTTCTTCTCAAGTTTGTTTAAACCATTTAGAACATTGATAAGGGGTTTCATTACTACTTGCGCTAAGTACACGATCAATCTTTACCCCATCAATATTGTTCTGTGGCTCTGGCTAAGTAGTCGTCCTCAACTGTATACATTAGATGAAAGTCTACTTTACTGATTCATTGGCTTTTACTCAGCAACGCCAATTGCTACAAGTCGGGTAATCTGCCCACGGTGCTGTCTCCCCAACGTAGTGGCTTCACCCTGTGGGAAGCCCCAAAAGTGTCTACAGCACTCAGCACTTTCAAGCTAGACGGTCATCTGAATAAATCACACAGCGAGGGCATGAAAATATTTCTTTGCCCAGTCATCCGTCATCAGTTCCTATTTTCAATTCAGTCAGCCAGTAAATGAAATGCTGTAGTGGATTTCTCACAAAATACTATAACTTGATTGATTTACCGTATTTTGCTCTGTAACAAAGCTTTTCATACTTCCTAGAAAAATGCAAGTGCCCTTAACACAAGTTGGCCAATAAAATCTTGTAAAAACATGTCTTAAGAGACTTGCTTTTTATTTTATTTTATGCAAATATCCAGAATTAATAGCGAAACACCTAAATATCGATAAGCTTTTAGTAGTTTACTGGTAACTACTAATTTAGGTTGACACAGTTCTCAGAACATCCCACTGTGAGCCTTTCTTGCCTCGTCTGTAATCTTTTAACACCATTTATCTTTGCCAAAAGCTGTTCGTAAACCAGAATTCAGAATCGATGAAAACTCCATCCATAAAGGGATGGAGTTTTAAAAAGAATAATTCTGTAAAGCAATCTATCTGAGAAATATTGTCCACAAAAGATGTGTAATCGGGATGTAAAAATCCTGTGGGGTGCTAGCGATCAAAGATTTATTAATTTTCTGTGCATAACTCAAGAACTAATGTTTAATGTTTTGTGGAATTACGGGCTAGTTATCCCAGCCTTTTTGAATGGATTTTTTATCTTTTCGTCAGCCGCACTTGCTGCTGAAATGCCAAATATATCTGAACCAAAATCAGAGATTAGAGGAATTTCCCCAAACAGCGGAACTCTCCTTATTAAACCGACTCAGGCTGGATTTAATCAAATTGCCAATGCAGAAATAATCAAAACGCCAGATTTTTCCCTATCCCCAAAAAAAAGTTTACTCTCCCAGCGGACTTTAACAAATCAAGATAAACCTCTAGGACAAGTTACATCTGTTTCTGAGTTATCTGATGTTCAACCTACAGATTGGGCATTTCAAGCTATACAGTCTTTAGTTGAGCGTTATGGTTGCATAGCCGGATACCCAAGCGGTGATTTCCGGGGGAACCGCGCCTTGTCACGCTACGAATTTGCGGCTGGATTGAATGCTTGTCTCGATCGCATCAACGAGTTGATTGCTACTAGCACCCAAAACTTAGTCACAAAAGAAGACTTGGCTGCTTTGCAAAATTTACGAGAACAATTTGCATCCGAACTGACAGCGTTGCGAGGTAAGCTTGATACCTTGGAACAACGTACATCTGAGGTAGAAGCCAATCAGTTTTCTACAACGACCAAATTGGTAGGTGATGCGATATTTTTGGTGGCTGATACATTTGGTGATCGGGCCAACAATACCCCAGCCAATGATACAGAAGATAGCACTAACACCTTTCTTGCCTACCGCGCCAGGCTAAATTTTCAAACTAGTTTTACTGGTAGAGATCAACTCACAACGCTATTGACACTTGGTAGTGCTATCCCTAACTTGACAAGCACTACGGGAACCGCAATGACCCGTTTTAGCTTTGATAGCGATGGTAGAGAAGGAACATATCTGAGTCAGTTAGTATACCGTTTTCCAGTAGGTAGCCAAGGTACTGTCTGGGTAGGAGCTAGAGCGCTGCAACCAGCTATTTTTACACCAACCTTAAACGCCTCAATTGGTGGGCTAAATGGTGCTGCTTCCAGGTTCGCAACATTCAACCCTACTATCTACCGGCCTGGTTTTGATGGTGCTGGCGCAGCTTTTGCATACAAGTTTAGCGATCAATTGCAATTAAACGCAGGTTACATAACTAATGATGCTCAAGCCAATATCCCAGAAGGTGATAGTAATGGATTCTTCAATGGCAACCATCTCGCACTAGCTCAGTTGACCATATCACCTACTCGTCAGCTAGATATTGGTATTACCTACGCCCGTAAATACTTTGGTACTGGAGCTTTTAATCTTACTGGTGGGACAGGTAGCGTGTTTGCTAGAAATCCTTTTGAGCAAAACGCTACCACTACTGATAACTTCGGACTGCAATTTAACTGGCGAACTAGTCGTCGCTTTCATTTAGGTGGCTGGTTTGGTTATACCCTAGCTAATCAGCTAGCCAATGGTGATAGTGATGCAACTATTATCAATGGTGCGCTCACTCTTGCGTTTCCAGACTTGTTTCAAGAAGGTAATGTAGGTGGAATTATCGTTGGTGTACCGCCTAAGGTGACTAGCAGTAATTATCGCCCAACACCCGCAGCCCCTCTCCGACAAGACCAAGATACCTCTTTGCATTTAGAGACTTTTTATTCCTATAGGGTAAATGACAACATCCGAATTATCCCTAGCTTGTACCTAATTACCAAGCCTGAACATAATGATGCCAACGATGCGATTTGGGTGGGTTCTCTCCGCACTACCTTTACTTTCTAGTCAGCAACTCACAGGAAAATCCCATAGCCAAAGCTGAAAAAGGAATATTCCCCACTTCTTCTTGGGAGTTGCTTTTTACTTAATTTCGTGTAAGATGTCTTTAATCTACGGTAATTCGCTCAATATGTAGTAGTTTAAAGAAGAAATACCCGAACGACAAGGTAATTTTTTGGGTTTGTTCTCCTTGCTTCCTGTTCCTGTCTCGGTAAAACAAACATACATAACACCAAACCTATTCAGTCCTATTGACGAAATAGGCGTTAATGAGAACTTCATAAAACAACTAATTGGTAGCTTATGACTATTACTCTGAAAAAGACTAAAAGCAGCGAAAAATCCCTAGAAGCAATATTCAACAACAAATTCGCCGATAAAATCATCCCTTGGTTAGTGCCTTTTACAGTGCTACTACTTTGGGAAATTGCTTCCAGAACTGGTTTACTTTCCAGCAGAATTCTTCCAGCACCAAGTAGCGTAGTTTTTACGGCATTTAAGTTAGCCTCAACTGGAGAGCTTTTCCAACACATGGGAATCAGTGCCGCACGCGCTATATCAGGTTTTATCGTTGGCGGTGGAATTGGCTTTATTTTGGGATTAGTCACTGGTTTTTCTCGCATTGGAGAACAATTACTGGATAGTTCCTTGCAAATGCTGCGTACTATTCCCAACTTGGCATTAATTCCGCTAGTAATTTTATGGTTTGGAATTGGTGATCAAGCTAGATTATTTCTAGTTTCTATAGGTGTATTTTTTCCAATTTATCTTAATACTTATCATGGAATTCGTAGTGTAGATCCCGAACTTATTGAAATGGGCAGAGTTTATGGCTTAAATACATCCCAGCTTTTGTGGCAAATTATTTTTCCAGGAGCCTTATCTTCGATTTTAATTGGTGTCCGGTTTTCCTTGGGTATTATGTGGCTGTCGTTGATTGTTGCTGAACAAATTGCAGCCGATTCCGGCATTGGTTATATGGCAATGAACGCCCGTGAGTTTATGCAAACGGATGTTGTGGTGTTAAGTATTGTTATCTATGCACTACTAGGTAAACTAGCAAATTCCATTGCTAAGGCTCTAGAAAATAAGTTTTTATCATGGAATCCCAATTACACATCTGCTGGGTAAAAATCCCAAATACTCAATAACTGAATCGCTCGATAATCTCTAAAAAAAGGAAAAATCAAAATGGTTTCAAATATACAAGGTTCACAACTTACAATTTTGGGTTTAAGCAAAGTTTTTGGAAATAAAACTGTCTTAAACTCATTAAATCTAGAAGTAGCGCCAGGAGAGTTTATTGCTATTGTAGGACGCAGTGGTTGTGGTAAAAGTACTTTACTACGCCTTGTATCAGGGTTAGATAAACCCACGACAGGCGGCATATTGCTAGATGGAGAACCACTACGCAAGCTCAGTCATTCTGTAAGAGTGATGTTTCAAGACCCCCGGTTACTACCTTGGAAACGTGTGATAGACAATGTGGGTCTGGGTTTGCAAGAAAATTGGCGTGCAAAAGCTGCGTGGGTATTAGAACAAGTAGGACTCAAAGATAGAGCTGGCGAATGGCCGTATGTACTATCTGGAGGACAACGACAACGGGTAGCATTAGCCAGAGCATTAGTAAGTCAACCACATCTATTACTACTTGATGAGCCTTTAGGAGCATTAGATGCGTTAACTCGCCTAGAAATGCAACATTTAATTGAAGATTTGTGGCAACAGAGAGGCTTTACGGCATTTTTAGTCACCCATGATGTAGAAGAAGCTGTGGCGCTAGCAGACAGAGTGATAGTAATTGAAGAAGGACGGGTTGCATTAGATTTACCTGTAAGATTGTCGCGTCCACGAGACAGAGCTAGTGAAGTATTTGTAAATATTAGGGAAGCAGTACTAGAACAAGTTATGAATAATGAAGGTGCTCACGCACATCAATTATTGCAAATGAGTCATTAATACTCTACTTTTAAGTGGATATTTCATCTAGTAAATTAACAAAACCCCAACTACCAAGGGTGGTAATTGGGGTCAAAAAGAGAGATATTCACTTAGTTTTTGTACCATAACTAAGGATTTTTTACTGAGTCATCAATCCCAGTGGTGTAATTGCTTTTTCCAAATCAGCCCCTTGAAAGTTTGCTCCAACTATATTCGCACCAGTGAGATTGGCCTTCTCTAAATCCGCATCAAATAAGTTTGCATTCTCTAAGTTTGCGCCTATGATGCTTGCCTTACCTAAATCTGCACCTTGAAGATTTGCCCCTTGCAAGTTAGTCCCTTGTAAGTTTGCTCGTTCTAAATCAGCACCTTGCAAGTTCGCATTCTCTAAATTTGCATTTTGCAGGTTTGTATCCTTCAGTCTTGCTCCTATTAAGTTACATCCAATACACTCATTGGTTGTTAGTAAATGTCTAACGTTATCAACTACAGATGTTACAGGAACAGGTGCAGATTCTATGGTTGTGGGTGGTGTTAGTGATTGAGCCTTTGCACTAGGTTGTTCGAGCAGAGAAAATCCTGCCACAAGTACCAAAAATACGGCTGCTACTATCCAAGTAGTTAATTTCTGAGAAATTGATTTCTTCATGAGTACCTCGCTATTCAAATTCACAATCTCGACTTTGGCTTTATAGAAATTGTTCATCTAGTGGTTGATATTTACTGTAAAGTAAGTTGATTAATAAAAACAAATATTATTTTTGTTCAAATCGATAAATTAAAGTGATGTGAAATTTTGTTGCTGACAGACATCATTCAAATAAATTCAACATTAGTGGAGTAAAAAACATGAAATACATTAATCTTGGCAAGATTAGGCTGAAAGTATCGCGCCTGTCTCTGGGCACAATGACTTATACCTGTCGTAAATGGCGAGAATAGGTGCTAGAAGAAGAGAGCAGTCCATTGCGGAGGTTTCCTCCGTTGTAAAAACTGCGATCGCCTCTCCAAAGACAAAGGTGTTCTCGTTCTCCTCCAGAGAAGCAAGCTACATGGAGCGTGCCAAAGGGAAGAGTGCCTAAAGGGAGAACACAGAGATAAAAACCTAAATTAGTTAAATAGCATTATTTATATTATTTTAATCTCTATTGGGCTGAGTAATTAAACCCAATTCTACATAAACTTGAGATATTAAATTTTTTATATTTGGTAACTTTTTTACAAAAAAGATAGCTCCTATTAAACAACAGATACCACCGAAAAGTAAAGCATTATCAACTCCTATTTTACTTGCTAATCCTCCAAAAAATAAATTACCAAAAGGTAATATTCCCAAAAAGCCTGTTGTGAATATACTTGTGACTCTACCCCTTTTAGTTTCATCCACCAAAATTAATTGCACAAAGTTGCTAATAGCTGCCAAAGTAAGCGTATTCGTCATTCCGACAATGAAAATTAATACTAGGCAAGTCTGTAGATTATTAGAGCGAGAAAACAGTATTAAACCTAAACCTAAAACCATAGCAGAATACGCTATGACATTTACTAATCCTGTAGCTTGTTTCCTTAAAATCAGATAAAGCCCAGCAATTATCGAACCCAGTGCGGAAGCAGTCATTAAAAATCCCATAGTTTCTGCATTACCATTTAATATTTCCTTGACGAAAACAGGTATGAGGTTAACGTGGGTCATGACCATGAAACAAATCAGAATTTGTAAGGCTAAAACATACCTAATGGGGAGAAAATCATAAGCGAAAGTAAAACCTTCTTTTAAGTTTTGGAAAATATTTGTGTTTTTTAGTAAATGTTTATTAGAAACTGATTTAATTTGTGCAGCTAATATAGCAAAAACAAAGGGTATATAGCTGATACTATCGACTAAAAAACATGAAGCTGCTCCAAATCTAGCAAGTAAAAATCCTCCTAGCATGGGACTGACAAACTTTGCTGTATTAATTAAGAATGAATGGATAGAAATGGCACTATAAGTATCTGCTTTGTTATCCACCAATCTAGGAATAGTTACCAACCGTGCTGGCAGATCAAACGCTTTGACAGTTCCTTGCATGATACCGATGATGATAATCCACGTAACGGTAATATGACTGTTAATAGTGAGAACAGTAAGAGTAGAAGATAGTAAAATGGATACTAATTGAGTAGTTAGTAATACATAACGTAAATTCCAGCAATCTAGATACACACCTACCAATGGCGTAATAATTAACCCCATAAATTGATTGGTGAATCCAACTATGCCAACTAACATGACTGAATTAGTGATTTGATAAACCATCCATACAAGAGCGATTTGAGTCATCCAAGAGCCAAAAAAAGATACACTCTCTCCAATTACGAAACAACAAACATTTGGAGATTTTAAAGCAGGTGGAATATCCCAAGAAGTAAACAATAGTTTGCTTAATTCAGAGCTTTTTTTATTACTTTTTTGCATCAATATTTTCCTTAAGGAGACTTGAGCCAATTTTTGGATGAAAAGTTCACTGACTTTGCTATTTTCTTCGCAATTATTCAGATAATTTAGGAATACTTAAATTTAGTTAAACGTAAAGTTAGCAGGCTTAATATATCCTGAGAAGGATGCTGAGACGAATAGCACTAAGAAAAGAAAAGCCAAAATGCTTGTGTAGCCTCGTTAGCCTCGTTCCCAGTCTTAAGACTGGGAATGTATTCTAAGAGGCTCTGCCTCTGGTCAAGCAACTGGAGGCGGAGCCTCCCAGGAGGGTTCCCAGCCTATGGTCATAATATATTTAGTTTTACTAAGAGTTAGTGTACCTTAAATTGTGAATTACGTATACTTTAGCTCCTAACCACTTGTCTTGTAGCTGTGACTGTGCAATAATACCAAGTGAATCTACGATAAATCGGTAGATAAATAGTATTTATAGCTTCTGGCACAAGTCTTGTACACACAGAGTAATCAGTGAGAACACGAATACAGTAATACAACTCCAGTTGATATCGAGTTGAAAATTTTGATTTTTGCTTGGTCGTAAAGCTTGATTTTGCTCAAAGTTGATGGTCATTTTAACTATGGAGACGTAATTATGACAATTGCACTTGAACGTCCTACTAAAAAATCTCGTTCAGCACAAATTCGGGAGCAACTAGGTTATCCCATCATTGATACCGATGTGCATACCCAGGAATTTGAACCAGCTTTTCTTGACTATTTAGCTCAGGTGGGTGGTGCTAAAATTGCGGATAGTTTCCGAGACCATTTACCCGGTGCTGGACGTTATCGTTGGTTCCAGCAAACTTGGGAAGAACGTCATACTTACCGCACTGCTCGTCCTCCGTTTTGGGGTCGTCCCACGAAAGATACTTTAAACCTTGCTACTATTAGCTTGCCGAAGCTACTGCATGAGCGCTTGCAAGAAGCTGGGACAGATTTTGCTGTATTATATCCCAACTTGGCAACTTTAGCACCGCAAATTAAAAACGAAGAAATGCGTCGGGCTGTTTGCCGTGCAGCCAACCTCTATCATGCAGATATATTCCGGCCATACTCTGATCGCTTAACTCCCATTGCTACTATTCCTCTCAACACACCAGAAGAAGGGATAGAAGAATTGGAATATGCAGTTAAAGAATTGGGATTGAAAGCAATTCAAATTCCTGGTTATGTTACCCGCGTTATCCCTGGCTTCGAGAAATACCCTGAAGAAGTACAACGAGAAGCAACTTGGATTGATAACTTTGCCTTGGATAGTGCATACGATTATGATCCCTTCTGGGCGAAGTGCGTAGAGCTAAAAGTTGTCCCCACTACTCACGCCTCTGGTATGGGTTGGACATCGCGCCGTTCGATTTCCAACTATCAATATAATCACATTGGACACTTCGCCTCGGCTGCTGAAGCTTTTTGTAAAGCACTGTTCTTTGGTGGTGTTACTCATCGTTTCCCCTCTCTCAGATTTGCTTTTCTAGAAGGTGGTTCTGCTTGGGGAGCTAGTCTTTATACAGATATTATTTGGCATTGGGAAACTCGAAACCCAGAGATTTTACAGAACAATCATCCTGGTAATGTGAATCGGGAAGAATTACGGGAATTGTTCATTCAGTATGGTGGCAAAGAATTTCAAAATCGTTTCGATGAAATTGGTAGTGGTTTAGGTTTCCACGGTAAATACTTTGCACCTGAAGATCCTGGCGAATTAAACGAATTTGCGGCGGCGGGGATTACCAAAGCTGAAGATGTGCGCGATCGCTTCCTCAATCACTTCTACTTCGGTACAGAATCAGACGATACCCGTGTGGCTTATGCCTTCCATCAAAAAGCCAATCCCTTTGGCGACAGAGTAAAAGCCTTCTTGGGTTCTGATTCTGGTCACTGGGATGTACCTGATATTACAGCTGTTACCTCCAACGCTTACAGCATGGTAGAACGCGGTATCCTCAGCGAAGAAGACTTGCGACACTTCTTATCTATCCATCCTTTGGAGTTGTACACCAGTCTCAATCGTGACTTTTTCAAGGGTACAGCAATTGAGAAAGCAGCAGAAGAATATTTAGCAGCTAATACTCGCGCTTAAGACAAGTTTGTGTACCTAATGCAATGACTCACTCCGCTATCTACCCTGAAGGTGGGCAATGTCCACCTTCTTATCTTGAAAAAGAAAATTGGCAATAAGAAAATAAATCTTTTTCATCCTTTACTTTCAGATTTTATCGTGATTAGCTATCTGAAAAATGAAGAGCAAGGATCACTATTATTTGCATTTACGCCACAGAATAATTTTAACCATTCCCATCAAAGTGATAGCGAACCATAACTTCATGAGATTCTCATCTAAAGTATTTCCAAAAATTAACCTATTTCAGAGATTTTCATTTTTGATAGTGCCTGGATTATTGACTATTTCGACAACTTTAATTAGCTGCTCAGTCGAAACTCCAACTACAGAAAATAAATCAAATGGCTTTACAACAACAACTCTCCGCATCGGATATCAAAGTGCTGGAGACCTCATTAAACTAAGAGGGGGAATAGAAAAACGTCTACAACCCTTGGGTGTTTCTGTGGAATGGGCACAATTTGCAGCAGGCCCCCAATTAATGGAAGCGATGAATGTAGGTAGAGTTGATATTGGCTCTGTCGGAGAGACTCCCCCTATATTTGCCCAAGCGGCTGGTACATCTTTAGTTTATATTGCTAACCGTAGCCCTGGCACAGGTGAAGGCAGTGGTATCGTAGTTCAAAAAAATTCACCAATTAAGAGCGTAGCTGACCTTAAAGGGAAAAAAATAATTTTTCAAAAAGGTTCAGCGTCCCATTACTTATTAGTTAAAGCTTTAGAAGAAGCAGGTTTAAAATATAGTGATGTTCAAGCTCTGAGTATGCCCCCATCTGAAGCGCGTGGTGCTTTTATTCAAGGGCAAATTGATGCTTGGGTGACGTGGGACCCTCATTTAGCGTTAGCACAGAAAACTGCAAATGCCAGAGTTTTGAGAAATGCTGGGGGTATCGCTACTCAGGGTGGATATTACATGGCTTCACGAAAGTTTTCTACAGAAAATCCAGAAATAGTGCGATTAGTGCTTGAGGAGATAGATAAAGTAGACAAATGGGCTGAACAAAACCAAGCCGAAGTTGTCAAACTAACTGCTCCTCACCTCAAAATTGATGAGGATATTATTGCAGAAATGGTTAAAAGACGAACTTACGGCTTAAGAGAAATTACTCCAGAAATTATGGCAGGTCAACAGCAAATTGCAGATTTATTTACCCAAGAGAAAGTAATTCCTAAATCCATAGACGTAAAAGAAGCAATGCTGACACCTGAGCAATATGCAGCTATCACACCTAAAACCATGATTAGTCAGAAATAATTAGTAATTCATAATTACAATTTACAATCAACGCGCTGCTTTTACTGTTGTTTTGAATAATTAAAGGATTTTTATTTTATGGCAAAAACTTTTTCAACAATGCTGCCTTTAGGTACTTTAGCACCTGATTTTTATTTACCAGATGTAGTTTCGGGTAGAACGATTTCACTCTCTGATTTTGCTAGCGAAAAAGCGTTGCTAGTAATATTTTTAAGTCGTCATTGTCCATACGTACAGCACATCAAATTTGAATTGGCAAAACTAGGTCAAGACTATATACAAAATACGGACAGAAATCTAGGAATTGTGGCAATTAGTGCTAATGATACCACTACCCATCCTGACGATGCACCGGAATCTTTGAAAGCCTTTGCACAAGAGTTAGATTTAGCTTATCCACTCCTGTTTGATGAGACTCAGAAAACCGCGAAAAACTTTTTTGCTGCTTGTACTCCCGACTTTTTTCTATTTGATTCTACCCAAAAACTGGTTTATCGGGGACAGCTAGACGATAGCCGTCCGCAAAGCGAAATACCTGTGACTGGAAAAGACTTGCGGGCTGCAATTGAAACTGTCTTGAGAGGTCGGGCTGTTACTTGGGAACAAAAACCTAGTATTGGTTGTAATATCAAATGGAAGCCAGGAAATGAACCTGTTTATTATAAAAATTCTGCGTTAGCGAAGCTCACCGAAGGTATCGCAGTTTGATAAGCTGTTACGCATTTAAGTTGTATATTTACTTACGGGGGTTGTCATTAGTCATTAGTCATTTGTATTTCCAATGACAGTCTTAACGGAAAAATGTACAACTTGGACGCGCAGTGGCTACAAGAGAACGCTTACTCTAGGGGAAGGGATGCGCTCAACAGCGAACCCGCCCCTACTGCTTGCTTGTGAGAAATGCGGGTTTTCCCTTCTGTCGTCTGCCTTTTCATCATGACTATGCCCATTCCCGAACCACAACGAGGCTTTTTAGAGCAGATTATTTCTCGTCTGAAAAAAGACGATCGCTTGTTAGGTGTAGCCATTGGTGGTTCTTATTTGAGTGGGGAAATGGATGAGTATTCCGACCTCGACTTAATTATTGTTGTAGCCGATGCTTATTATCAACAGGTATTGCATGAAAGAAAGCTTTTCGCTAATCACTCGGGTTCATTGCTAGCGGCTTTTACAGGCGAACACGTCGGTGAACCTCGATTGTTAATTTGTTTATATGAAAATCCACTTTTACACGTTGATTTTAAATTTTTAGTTTTAGAAGATTTTAAAATAGATAGGGTAGAAAATCCTATTGTTCTATGGGAAAAAGACAATTTACTAACCTTAGTTATAAAAGATAACCCACGAAATTATCCACCTTTAGATTTACAGTGGGTTGAAGACCGCTTCTGGGTTTGGGTACACTATGGCGCTACCAAATTAGGCAGAGGCGAACTCTTTGAAGCTATTGATTTTCTATCTTTTATTCGTGGACAAGTTCTGGCTCCATTAGCCAAAATGCAAGCAGGATTACTTCCTCGCGGTGTGAGGAATTTTGAAACAGAACTTCCTCATTTGTTAGCAGATTTTCGTCAGACTATTCCGATGAAATACGATAGTTTTGAGATTGCCAAAGCGTTTCAACACAGCATTTACTTATATCGTCAGTTTCGGGAAGGATTAAACAAACCAGAGTTGGTTGTGCATTCTTCAGCAGAAACAGCTTCTATGCAATATCTGCAAACAGTTATAGATGCTTTTAGATAGTAATGAGACTGGTAGAAAAAGGATTAAGTTATGGCAGGGAAATTAGAAAAGAAAGTAGCAATTATTACGGGAGCTTCTTCGGGAATTGGCGAAGCTACAGCGATCGCACTAGCCGCAGAAGGGGCAAAAGTGGTAATTGCAGCCAGAAGAAGCGATCGCTTGGAAGCATTAGCAAAACGAATCGAATCCAGTGGTGGTCAGGCTTTACCTATTGTTACTGATATCACCGACGAAACTCAAGCCAACAATCTAATCCAAAAAGCAAATGCAGAGTTAGGGCGAGTCGATATCTTAGTGAACAATGCAGGTATAGCCTTGACAGGTAATATTGATGGCGGTAACACATCAGACTGGCGGCGGATGTTTGATGTTAATGTCTTCGGATTGCTTTATGCTACCCATGCCGTTCTACCAATTTTCAAAGCCCAAAGTGGTGGGCATATCGTCAATATTTCATCAGTGGCAGGTCGTTTAGCGCGTGCAGGTGTCGGGATATACAACGCAACTAAATGGGGTGTAAACGCTATTTCAGAATCTTTGCGGCAAGAAGTGTTGAAAGATAACATCCGCGTCACCATCATCGAACCTGGTTTGGTAGAGACAGAAATTAACAATTATATTACCGATCCCATATCTAAACAGATTAGTGAAGAACGGCGTAAATCAATCAAAGCTTTGGAAAGTGATGATATTGCCAGAGCGATCGCTTATGCTGTAACTCAGCCACCCCACGTTAATGTCAATGAAATTCTCATTCGACCGACTCAGCAAGAACGGTAATGAAAGAAAATAGTATTATCACTGGTTTTCATGCTCATGTCTACTACGATACCGAGACTCGTGAGACTGCTGCCCGTATCCGAGAAGGATTAGGAGCTAGATTTGAAGTAAAACTTGGACGCTGGCACGATCAACCCATTGGCCCGCATCCACAAGCAATGTATCAAGTTGCCTTTTCACCAAACCAATTTACGCAAGTCGTCTCCTGGTTAATGCTCAACCGTGAAGGGTTAGATATTCTCGTCCACCCTGAGACGGGTGATGATGTCACAGATCATACAGCACATTCTTTATGGCTAGGAAATAAGCTAGATTTAAACATCGATTTCCTACAACGCATCAAACCCAACGCCTCTTAAAATCTCTCCGCGCACCTCTGCGCTTCCCTTGGCGTACCTTTGCGTTTAAAAACCGCTAAAATTTTATGCGCTAATTCGTCATAACCATAATAGTTTTCCTTATAGGCATATTTTTTCCGATCTTGCATTTGCGGCTTGTCTATGTGAATATTCTATCAGTAAAATACGGTAAATTGCTCAATTTGTCGTAGTATTGATATTGCTTGTAGTTTAATGTCCGTATGTTCAGTAAGTATTTACCACATCGACTGATGAAGATTGTCAGCAGCTTTCTTCAAAATTATGAAATATCCAGAATTGGCACATTTGCCTTATTCTTTGCTGTCGGATTAAGTTTAACTCTTGTGATCTCGGCTTGTTCTCCCAACAACACAAGTAACTTTGCTGCAACGCAGACAACAAATCAAGGTGTGGTAGTTCGTATCGGCTATCAAAAAGCGGCTACCATTCTCAACGCTCTCAAAAACCGAGGCAGTTTAGCGCAAACTTTAACTGCTGCTGGTGCTTCGGTGACATGGGCGGAATTTCCCGCAGGCCCACCTATGCTAGAAGCAATGAACGCAGGTAGTATTGACTTTGGCTACACAGGAGAATCACCACCAATATTTGCCCAAGCCGCAGGTACTCCCTTGCTTTATGTTGCTTACGATCCTTGGAGTCCCAAAGCCGAAGCAATTGTTGTGCCGAAAAACTCACCGATTAAAAATGTTGCTGACCTTAAGGGGAAAAGAGTAGCCTTTGCTAAAGGGTCAAACACTAACTATCTTGTTGTCAAAGCTATAGAAGCTGCCGGATTAAACTATAGTGACATTCAAGCAGCACATCTGACACCAGCAGATGCCCGTGCAGCATTTGAAGGCGGTAAAGTTGATGCTTGGGCAATTTGGGACCCCTACCTAGCAGCAGTTGAACACGATCTAGATGTCAGGATATTAACAGATGCGACAAATTTAGCACCAAATCGTGGTTACTATCTTGCTCGTCAAGAGTTTGTCAATTCTCACCCAGATTTGTTGAAAACCCTTTTAGATGAAATCAGCAAGATAGATAAATGGGCAGCAGGTAATCCACAGGAAGTTGCCAAGTTTCTAGAACCAGAATTAGGTATTAAAGCAGCAGCATTGCAAATTGCTGAAAAACGCCGGAAGTATGGCGTTTTACCGCTAACAGATGAAGTCATCACTCAGCAACAAAACATTGCTGATACTTTTCATAAAATCAAGCTAGTTCCCAAGCAAATCCAGATCAAAGAAATCGTTTGGAACGGTAATTCGTAATTCGTAATTCGTAATTTAGGAAGTTCCATCTCCCTCATCCCCGTCATCTCCTCCGCTCCACCACTCCCCACTTCTAAAAGCTTATGGACATCAATACCCAACAGATAAAAACTGATGTACTTGTCATCGGTGGCGGTACGGCCGGGACAATGGCTGGAATTAAAGCCAAACAAGCGAATCCAGATACAGAGGTGCTGATCTTAGAAAAGGCTAACATCCGACGGAGTGGTGCGATCGCAATGGGTATGGATGGAGTGAATACCGCAGTTATTCCTGGTCATTCCACCCCAGAACAATACGTCCGCGAAGTCACCCTAGCCAATGATGGTATTCTCAACCAAAAAGCCGTATATCAAACAGGCAAATTAGGTTATGAAGTTATCCAAGAATTAGAAAGCTGGGGTGTGAAATTTCAAAAAGATGCCCAAGGCAACTATGACTTAAAACAAGTGCATCGTGTGGGGAAATATGTCTTACCCATGCCAGAAGGTAAAGACCTCAAAACAATTCTCACCCGCCAAGTCAAACGCCACAAAGTCAAAGTTACAAATCGCGTCATGGCAACCCGCGTATTAGTTAAAGAAGGACGTGCTATTGGTGCAGTAGGATTTGATGTCAGAAACGGTGATTATATTGTCATTCAAGCTAAAGCAGTCATTTTATGTACAGGTGCTTGCGGCAGATTAGGATTACCCGCTTCCGGTTATCTCTACGGCACTTATGAAAATCCTACCAATGCCGGAGATGGCTATTCAATGGCTTATCACGCAGGTGCAGAACTCAGCAATATTGAATGCTTTCAAATTAATCCTTTAATTAAAGATTACAACGGCCCCGCCTGTGCCTATGTTGCTGGACCTTTTGGCGCACATACAGCCAACGCCGAAGGAAATCGCTTCATTAGCTGTGACTATTGGAGTGGTCAAATGATGTTGGAAATCTGGAAAGAATTAAATTCTGGGAAAGGACCAGTCCAATTAAAAATGACCCATCTCGATGAAGATACAATTGCGGAAATTGAATCCATACTTTGGGCAAATGAACGACCAAGTAGAGAACGCTTTCATCAAGGTAGAAATGAAGATTACCGCACCCACGGCATAGAGATGCACATTTCTGAGATTGGCTTATGTAGCGGTCATAGTGCCTCTGGTGTGTGGGTAAATGAAAACGCTCAAACAACTGTCTCAGGTTTATATGCAGCCGGAGACATGGCCAGCGTTCCCCATAATTATATGATTGGGGCGTTTGTTTTCGGTCGTATAGCCGGGACTCATGCCATTGAATATATTGAAGATTTAGATTTTATAGAACCAGATGCAGAGTTTTTAGAAGCTGAAAAAGCCAGAATTTATGCACCATTAACACGTCCCAATGGTGTACCTCATACTCAGGCAGAATACAAATTAAGACGCTTAGTTAATGATTATCTGCAACCACCAAAATCAGGTAATAAAATTGAGATTGGTTTGAAACATTTTGTCCAATATCAACAAACATTAGATTTAATGGGCGCTCGTGACCCCCATGAATTAATGCGTTCTCTGGAAGTACATTTTATTCGAGACTGTGCAGAAATGGCAGCTAGAGCATCATTATATCGTCAAGAAACTCGTTGGGGACTTTATCATTACCGCTTAGATTATCCCGAAAAGAATGATGATGAATGGTTTTATCATGTCAATTTAAAGAAAGATGAGTTAGGGCAAATGATATTGTTTAAGCGTCCTGTAGAACCTTATATTGTGGAAGTAGATAAAGTTAAAGAATTTTACAATATTGCAGTTAGGTAAAATAACATTTTCCTAAAATAATAAAAATGGGTTATGCAGCGATAATTTTTGATCTAGATAATACACTGTTGAATTTTGAGCTATGTGAACGCCAAGCTATTCTTGGAGCGCTGGAAGCTTGTGGAATATATTTAGATTTACATGGAATAAATGAAACTACTTTTATTCAAGTATATGAAACTTATAACTCCAAGTATTGGAAACAGCGAGAAACTTTTTCTCCTGGTGAGTTGATAGAGATGTCTTATGGAAGTACACTTGCTCAATTAGATATAAAAACAAATCAAATCAGCAACCTTAGCCAAAGTTTTTGGCATATTTTTAATCATTCAGCCGTAATGGAACCTGATGTAAATGAAGTACTAACTGTTCTCGCACGTAATTATCGTTTGGCTGTCATCACCAACGGTTTTGTGTCAGCACAACTACCAAGAATGCAAGCTGCGGGAATTGACCATTTTTTTGAGGAAATTGTAGTTTCTGAAGCAATTGGTTTTGCTAAACCATCTCCTGAAATATTTCATCATGCGTTATCGAAATTAGATTTAACACCAGCAGAAGTCCTTTACGTAGGAGATTCTCTCACTCATGACTATGCGGGAGCAATGCAAGTTAATATTGATTTTTGCTATTACAACCGAAGAAACCAGAATTTAATACAAGAAGTACAACCAAAATTTATTATAAGTGAACTATTAAAATTGGTAACATTGTTTAACTAACAGTTTTTTGTTTATCTATTTAAAGTTCAATATCAAATTAATTTAAGTGATTTTATAATAAATATGTCTGTTTATAATTCAATCGGTCAACAATACTCAAAAACTCGCGTTCCTGATATCCGCATTATTAATAAATTAATTGATTTACTCAATTTATCCAAAGGTAGCATTATCGCTGATATTGGTGCTGGTACTGGTGGTTACAGCCTAGCCCTAGCTAACAAAGGATTTCTTGTTAATGCTATTGAACCTTCCTTAGTAATGCAAAAACAGGCAATAGAACATTCACAAGTTGAATGGTTCACTGGCTATGCAGAAAATTTACCCCTACCAGATAAGTCTGTTGATGGCATTGTAAGTATCTTAGCAATTCATCACTTTATTCATCTCGAAAAAGCGTTTCAAGAAATGCAACGAGTTATTAGGGATGGGAAAATAGTTTTGCTAACTTTTGATATTAGGTTTGCTCAGAAAATATGGCTTTATGATTATTTTCCGTTTTTGTGGGAAGATGCTTTACGCTTTTTACCACTTAACGAACAGATAAACTTAATTCAGAGTAATACTCAAAGGCGTGTTGAAGCCATACCCCTTTTATTACCATACGATTTATCTGATTTATTCGCAGCAGCAGCCTGGAGACGACCAGAGTTATATCTTAAACCAGAAGTACGTGCTGGAATATCGTCTTTTGCTTTAGCAAATCAAGATTTAATAAATAAAGGATTACAGCTATTGGCAGCAGATTTAAGTAGTGGTGAATGGGAAAATAAATATGGTGATGTTCGTAATTTAATGGAGATTGATTTAGGTTATCGTTTTATCCGCGCAACGTTGAATAACTGAATAAATGTGATTTAAAGTGATGGCGATTCAAGTGACTATAGATCCAAATGACTATAAACTGGAAATTCATCCTTCTGATTTAGACACTAGAATTAAAACTGCTAAAGCATCTCCGTGGGAAGGATTAGAATTTTTCGTTTAAAGTTTATTAATTAAATTAGGGAGTAATAAATGTATGGCTTTAATCACACAAAGAATAGATGTTCCTGTCATCGTTGATGAATCAAAATGTTTAGAAAAATGTACAGCTTGTATTGAGGTTTGTCCTTTAGATGTGTTGGCGAAGAATCCAGAGACAGGCAAAGCTTACATGAAATATGATGAGTGTTGGTTTTGTCTACCTTGTGAAAAAGAATGTCCTACTAATGCAATTACAGTACAAATTCCTTTTTTATTACGTTAAAGATTCTCTGTAACTCTGTGCCTCTGTGGTAAAAATAATGAATGATGACCTCAAAGATTGGCTAGAAATGCTGCGATCGCCTGATGTAAATGACCGCTTAGTAGCCGTCAAAACCTTACAACATCTGGGCGATGAAGAAACGACAGATGCACTAATTATCGCTCTGAAAGATGAACACGCTGCCGTCCAAAAAATAGCAATATCTGCCCTTTGGGAAATAGCCGAGCCTGTGGGGATTCCTGCTTTAATTGAATGCTTAAATTCAACAGACACAGATGTTCGTACTGAAGCTGCTTCAGCTTTAAACGATTTAGTTACCCAGAATGATTTGTTACTTTTACTAGATAAACTCCAGAGTCATGATCTAAATACACAACTCAATATTTTAGTGTTGTTACGGAAAATTCATGACATTCAATCCTTACCGGATATCTTACCATTTTTAACATCAAAAACTCCTGAATTACGTGAGGCAGCTATTACCACACTGCGATATATCAATCAACTAGAAAAATGTCCACAAGCTTTAGATTTAATCTTTGATGAATCAGCACTTGTTCGTCGTGCTGCTGCTTTAACTTTAGGGCATTTACAAGATACACAAGTAATTACAATACTTGCTCAAGCACTTACAAATGATAGCGACTGGCAAGTTCGCCGTAATGCAGCCAAATCTCTAGCTATTCATGAAAATCAGCAAGCAACTTCAGCATTAGAAATAGCTTTAAGTGATGAACATTGGCAAGTACGCAAATCAGCAGCACAAGCTTTGCAAACAATCCCAGATATTCGAGTTATACCGAGATTAATTCAAGCATTAACAGATGAATATGCAGATGTCCGCAAAGAAGCAGTAATTGCACTTGGGAATTTAGCTCATCCTGATGTTATTAACCCACTGCAACAAGCTTTAGATGACCCTGACAAAGAAGTGTCCATCCAAGCGCAACGGGCAATTCAGAAGATTAAAACAGATAGAATAGTCTCGAGGGAGCAGTAAATAACTAAGGGAAAGTGTAATGGACAATCCATTTCCTGGAATGAACCCGTATTTGGAACAGCCTGAACTTTGGCATCAAGTTCACAATCGTTTGATTGTAGCGATCGCTGATGACCTAACTCCTCAAATCGCCCCTAAATACCGAGTTTCCATTGAAGAGCGAGTTTACACTAGTGTAGATGATATCTTAGTCGTAGGAATTGCTGATGTAGCAATTGCTAAACGTAACACTACAGATACCAGCACAACTTTGACGGCTGCAAAACTTACCGAACCCAGTAAAGTGAAAGTTCCCATACCGGAACAAGTAACTGAAAGATTTTTAGAGGTGCGAGCAACTCAAAGTAAAGAAGTAGTTGCGGTGATAGAAATACTTTCCCCTAAAAATAAACGTTCCAAAGAAGGTAGAGCCGCTTACGAAAACAAACGACAGAAAATTTTAGCTTCTGCAACCAATTTGGTAGAAATTGATCTCTTAAGACAAGGAGAGTCAATGCCTGTTTTAGGAGCAACAGCCACAGATTATAGTATCTTGGTTAGTCGCAGCTACAATAGACCTGATGCAGATTTATATACTTTTGATTTAAAAAACCCAATTCCTGTTTTTCCTGTACCTTTGCGTGAGGGAGAACCTGAACCTATAGTTGACTTGCAAAGCTTATTAAATGAAGTTTACAAACGTGCTAGATTTGACTTGGCAATTGATTATTCACAACCTTTAAAGATAGTGCGATTGCCCGAAGAAGAAGCTTGGGTGAGAGAAGTTTTGCAGAGGATATAAATCAGAGCGATCGCTTTTACTATACTGCAACTAGCAAATTTCTAATCCCTAAGCTTCTCTTAACCATGTCTAACCACCAATCTCCCTTTCAGTATCCAGAAACTCACGTAAAATCAGACACTAATTTATATCAGCAAGAAGTCGTCCAACTACTCAAACAGGTTATTGAACCTAACTTAAAAAATGACATCATTAGTTTGGGAATGGTACGAAACTTACGCATAGTTGATGACTATATTTACTTGCGTTTATATATTGGTTCTCATCAGCACCAATTACAGCCAGAAATTGAATATAAATTATCATCTCTATCTTGGTGTAAAAAAACTTATATTCAAATTTGTACAATTCCCGGTGTTAAAACAACTCTAGGAATCTCTAGTGGTAAAGGTGGTGTAGGCAAATCCACAACGGCCGTTAATATCGCCGCAGCTTTAAAATTACAAGGTGCAAAAGTAGGACTATTAGATGCTGATGTTTATGGCCCCAATATTCCCCAAATGTTGGGTTTAGGGAAAGCTGATATTCAAGTGATTAATACTCCCACAGGTGATAAGTTTTTACCTCTAGAAGCTCAAGGAATAAAAATAATGTCAGTGGGTTTACTTGCAGAAGCAAATCGTCCTTTGGCATGGCGGGGGCCTGTATTACACAAAATTATCACGCAATTTCTGCAAGATGTGGAATGGGGTGAATTAGATTATTTATTGATAGATTTACCTCCTGGTACAGGTGATGCTCAAATTACAATTATCCAAGAAAGCCCAATTTGCGGAGTCATTTTAGTGACAACTCCTCAACAAGTGGCTGTTGCAGATGTACGACGTAATATATATATGTTTCGCCAAGTGGGTGTTCCTGTGCTTGGCATCATTGAAAATATGAGCTATTTAATTTGCGGTGATTGTGGTTCACGCACACCGATTTTTGGTAGTGGTGGCGGCGAACAACTGGCCGCAGAATTACAAGCGCCTCTGTTGGGACAAATTCCCATTGATCCCCGCATTTGTAGCGGTGGAGATACTGGAAATCCGATCGCAACTAGTGAACAAGCTTCTCCAGCCAGTGAGGTTTTTGTAAAAATAGCGATCGCCATAGGCTTAAGCTTCGCTCATCACACTTAATGCAACTTTTAAAAACCAGGCTGCGTAGATATTTCACAGCCTAGTTTAAAACTATCTAGCTTACGCCAGCACTGGTTGGGCTTCTAGTTTCTCAGCTTTCTGCTTGAGGACAGTCGGTAATTCACTGGTTAAAGGTTCACCTTCAACCACTTGTGAACGGAAACCATCAGGACCAACTGGAACATCTCCTGTGATGGTAGTGCGATAAAGTACGCGCTCAACTTCTATATGATCCAAATCTTGTGGGGCTAAATGCGAGGTGGCGCGGTTGTCCCAGAATGCGATATCACCATTGTTCCAACGGAAGCGGGTGGTGTAAGCAGGTTTGGTGATTTGATTGAAGAACAACTCAAGTAATAGTTCGCTTTCTTGTGGTGACACGTCCAGAATGTGGGAAGTGAAGCCAGGATTGACAAACAATGCACGTTCACCTGTCTCTGGATGAACCCGCACGACTGGGTGAATAGAAACCAGTGGATTAGCTGCAATGCGTTGGGCGAGTTTGCTATTGCTTGGTATCCGTAACCGAGCATTGAAACGATGTTCTGCTTTTAATCCATCTGCTAACTTCCGTAGAGGTTCTGATAGATCCTCGTAGGCTGCAACTAGATTAGTCCACTGGGTATCACCGCCAATGCTGGGGACATTCACCGCACGTAAAATAGACCCTGCCGGTGGGTTAACAACTGCTGTGACATCGGTATGCCAACGGCTTTCGTAGCTGGAACGGCGCAGTCCATTGCGGCGTTCGTAGCGACTGCGATCAATCGGCAGTATTTGAGAGAAGCCTTCGATTGGCTCATCCTCGTGGGGATGTGCATAGGTCACTTCACCGAAACGAGATGTAAACGCAATCTGTGCAGCATGATCGATGTTCTGACCGCGAAAGAAAATAACTTTCCACTTCAACCATGCTTGCCGAATTTCGGCAACCGCTTCATCATGCAGAGGACCCGACAAGTCTACACCACTGATTTCTGCACCGATGAAACCAGCTACCGGTTTGACTTCAATATGCTTGTTGCTCATATAAATCTCCAGGGTTTTACCCAATATATGGCTGTGTTCGCACTCGTTCACTTCCTTCGTGTTGCAATCCAATACCAGCAATATCTCGAAGGAAGCGATCGTAGCCAAAATTATTATACTGCAACTTGATAGATTTACCGTATTTTATTTTAGATGGGACAAAAAGATCCCCGATTTTTTCAAAAAATCGGGGATCTGAGGCTTTTAATATTTGCAAATCGAATTTAAATTACTGATACTGATTCGTGAATCCTGGTGGTATCAGTGCATCTTCCAAATCAGCCCCTAGTAAGTTTGCACCTTGGATGTTGGCATTTGTGAGATTTGTTTTTTGTAAATCTGCCTTTTGTAAGTTTGCTCCTTGCAAATCAGCCCCTAACAAGTTTGCTGCTTCTAAATCTGCATCAAATAAGTTTGCACCTTGCAAATTTGCTCCAGCTAGGTTTGCTTTGCTTAAGTCTACTCCCTGTAAATTAGCTGATGTTAAGTTTGTTCCTTGCAGATTCGCCTTTTCTAATTCGGCTTTTTGTAAATTTGCACCCGCCAAATTAGCTGCTTGCAGATTTGCATTGTCTAATTGCGCTTCTACTAAGTTGCATCCAACACATTCATTGGTTGCTAATAGACGCTGAACATTTGCAGCTACAGTGTTTACTGGCAATATTGTTTGAGGTATGACAAGAGGGGGAGATACTATTGGAGTTGATGTGAATTCTGTAGTTACTGGTGGTATTTCTGATTGAGCTAAAGCAGATGGCTGATCAAAAAGAGAAAATACCGTCATAAATGCCAGAAATACAGCAGTTAAAAGCCAAGAAGTTACTTTTTTCGAGTTTGTTTTTTTCATTGGTTTACTTTCCTTGAATTTAGTATGGTTTTTTGTTGAATGTTGATTCTACTTTAATGCTGATTAATCTTCAAAATCAAATACTATTATTTTGCATAACCATAAATAAAGATAATGATTAATTTTAGGTTAGTCATGCAAAGTATAAATCTGCGGTCAACATTAGTTAGTTTTAAAATAAGTTATATTTATATTATTTAAGAGAATGGTCGCTTTTATCAACTTCTAATCTGTCTCGATTTACCCAACGATTAACGAACTCATTTTTATTTTTCTGCACTTTGACTTGCACTTGCTTAGAGCCTAATTTGACGACTTCGCCAGGAATCCTCTGGATGTTCTCAGAGTCAGCACGAACCTTATAAAGCCAGATAACTTTTTGCCCTACGAAATAGTCAGAATTTGCGCTTAAGTGTGATGTTACATCTGCCCAAGAGGGAGCAGCAATCGCTAAGTCAATTAAAAGTATTAAAGTCATTAAAGCTATTTTGAGAATTTTCATGTGTTTGATCCAAGCTTTTATGTACGACGAATAACTTATTTAAAAAGCATTGCTAGATTAGGTACAAGTTGATAAGTTCCACTTTTAACCATGATGGATAATC
This sequence comes from Nostoc sp. UIC 10607, assembly GCF_047228265.1. Lineage (NCBI taxonomy): Bacteria > Bacillati > Cyanobacteriota > Cyanophyceae > Nostocales > Nostocaceae > Nostoc > Nostoc sp. UIC 10607. The sequence goes on from NZ_JBIQNW010000013.1 coordinate 152,301, forward strand.
CCAAGTATATTAATACAAAGGGAAAGACTTTCCGACCATAGCGAGTCATAACAGAAGCCATAACAGGATTCCGCGTTAGGTTGTAAGAGACAAAGCACCACATTCCAATCGCTAAATAGCAAACACATAAAATGACTGCCAGACTAGGAACGTTACTGCTAGCAAATAGCGGAACATAGATACCGATATTATTTCCACCATTGGCAATGGTAACAGCAGAAACACGATAGGTTTGACGATCTTTGAGCGTTGCTAATAATGATTTTTTCTGGCGTTTTGGTTTGGCTGAATTAGTAAAATTAATTGATACAGCTTGTAAAGTCTCTTCTTCCTCTTCTCGACTCATTAGATGGCTGATACCAATTATGATTGGGAGAATTCCTAGCAATCCAATCCATGCTTCTGGAAGAACTAAGCCACCAAAAAAACCAGGAAGGCTAGCCGTTACTAATGTAGTGAATCCCACAAATTCACCAATAATAATATGTTTGGGACGAAAGCTATGGTTTACTTTGCCAAAGAAAGCTGTTAAGTATAAATTATCATCAAATGTTGTTGCAAAAGCCACAGATATTGCAATAAATAATGTACCAATTAGCCAAGCCATATTTTTCTCCGCAACAATTTAGCAAAATTCTTTTAGAAGATGGTTGAAGCGATCGCAATTAATTACAGATGTAAATTTGTCCTTCAACGGGTAAGCTTAGTAGCTTATGAACTTAATATTATGGGCTGACTCAGATAAGAGCAAATACTCTTTTTTGTTGAAATGATAAAATGAAGTTATTGAATAAAAAATTAAAAGCACCAGGCAATTCTCACGCCTGGTGCAAGATGTAAATTAAGGCTCAGATACCCGATTTCTCTAAAAAATCGGGTATCTTGTTTTTCACAAATAATTTAGAACGCCTATGTCAGGTTAAACACCTGGAGTATTGCCACCATCAACCAGAATTTCTGCCCCAGTGATGGAAGAAGCAAGATCGGAGACTAAAAATAAAGCCAGTGCAGCGATCTCTTCTGGCTTAACGATTTTTCCTAGAGGTATTGCTTTTAATGATTCCGCCTTGATTTCTTCTACACTCACACCACGGATTTGAGCATTTTGCTCTGCCAAACGTTCGGCACGCTCTGTACCAGTTAGACCAGGTGAAATAGCGTTAATACGAATATTATGTTGGGCTAACTCTTTAGAAATTCCTCGCGTGAAGTTCAATAAAGCAGCATTGGTTGTACCCCCGGGGAGGAAGGACGGACGAGGTGTGCGTCCTGCACCACCAATAATGTTGACAATTCGCCCATCATGCCGATTTTTTTGATGAGGGACAACGGCTCTAACTAATCGGATGTAGCCTAACAATTTGAGATTCCAAGCATCCAAAAAAGCATCATCACCCAACTCTAAGAAAGATCCTGCACGCGCTGAACCAGCATTGTTAATCAGAATATCAATCTGACCAAATTGTGCCAGGGTTGTAGAGACAACCTGATCAATACTTTCTGCTTGAGTCAGGTCGGCACTAACGGAAATCACTTTAGCACCTGGAGTTGGTAAGGATTGGATATCGGCTACTGCTTTCTCTAGCTTTTCTTGATTACGAGCAGCAATCACTACATTCACACCTTCAGTGTAGAGAGCTTTAGCCGTGGCTAACCCAATGCCTGCACTTCCACCTGTAACAATTGCTGTTTTACCTGATAGTTGTAGGTCTAATACCAATTTAATATGAAGCTGCATAGAAAAGAGCTTCTAGGATAAAATTATAAGAAGAGATAGAAATTACCTGCTC
>NZ_JBIQNW010000014.1:0-151469 GCF_047228265.1 Nostoc sp. UIC 10607
CACACTGTTGGCGAGCCTCCTGCACAGGAGCTTTGCTAACGCGTAAAGTTTTAAAGGAGTCGGAGATAGAAGTCATACTGAAAAATAGTTAATGATTGGTTAATAGTTCTGGAATAATCAACACTTAGTAATTAGCGATATCCACGCTAGATTTTTGTCGTCGAGTCTTTGATACTCGTTAACGAGTCTTTTAACTCCGTTAACGAGTCTTTGATACTCGTGAACGAGTCTTTTATCTCCGCTAACGAGTCTTTGATACTCGTGAACGAGTCTTTGATCTCCGTTAACGAGTCTTTGATACTGGTGAACGAGTCTTTGATCTCCGCTAACGAGTCTTTGATACTCGTGAATGAGTCTTTGATACTCGTGAACGAGTCTTTGATACTCGTGAATGAGTATCAGAGCTTCATTTTTTAGGTTTACCTCAGCACTCAGCACTCAAAAGACTGCGTACAGCTTGTTCTATATCGCTTTGTTTAACTAAAGACTCTCCTACTAAAACCGCACGCGCACCAGCTTCAGCGACAAGAGATAAATCAGCAGGTGTATACAGTCCAGACTCGCTGACGACAGTGATATCCAAACTTTGTAATTGTTGTTGACGCTCTGCTAAGAGTTGCTGTGTTGTTCCTAAATCAAGGGTAAAATCTTCTAAATTGCGATTGTTGATTCCTACTAAATGTAAATCCTCAAGCTTTAGCACTCGATCCAGTTCAGCCAAGGTATGAACTTCTACTAGCGCAGTCATGCCCAAATCATGAATCACTCGCAAAAAGTCTTGGAGTTCTTGATCTGATAAAATGGCGGCAATCAACAACACTGCATCTGCGCCTGCTGTCCGTGCTAAATAAATTTGATAAGAGTTAATGATAAACTCCTTGCACAGTAGGGGTAATGCTACTTGCTGACGCACAGCCCGCAGATTATCAAAACTGCCCTGAAAAAACTTATGATCAGTGAGGACTGATAGACAAGCTGCACCACCTCGTTCGTAAGCTTGAGCAACAGCTACTGGATCAAAATCTGCGCGGATAACCCCACGGCTAGGTGATGCCTTTTTTACCTCGGCAATTAAGCTAGGTTGGCTGGAATTTTCTTGCAAAGCAGCCAAGAAATTTCGCACAGTCGGGGCTGTATTTAACTGTTGTCGCAAGGAGGATAAAGGCATTTCTTGCTGCATTTGTGCAACTTCTTGCCTTTTATGCAACACAATGTCTTCAAGAATATGGCGGGAAGTGGTAACTTGGTTAGTCATAAAATGCTTGGGGGAGTGGGGAGTGCCAGGAAATGGGGAAATAACTAATTATTCTCGCATTCTTGTGATTGTCGTTGATTCTCGTTCCCAGATTCCATCTGGGAATGCATTCTGTGCAGGCTCTGCCTGCCTAATACGACTAAAAACACTCATTAACTGGTATGAGGCGGTAGCCCCAAGGATCTTGTTCCCATGCTCTGCATGGGAACAAGACAACTCTTAACTAATGACCAATGACTAATGACTCTTTGGTTGTATATGCACGCACCACATTTTTAATGATTTCCAGACCGACTTCTCCCGCTAGAGTCATGATTGATTCTGGATGAAACTGAACGGCGGCGATGGGAAGTGTCTGATGTTCAATGCCCATAATTACGTCGTCATCAGAAATTGCTGTTACCTTCAGTTCTTTTGGCAAATATTGCGGTAGGGCAAACAATGAGTGATATCTACCCACTGGAAAAGATTGTGGTAAGTTTTTGAAGGTCACAGAATTAGAATCAGTGACGAAAATTCGTGAGGATTTACCATGTTGGGGATAGTTGAGAACTCCCAATTGTCCATCAAAAGCTTCAACGATGCCTTGCAGTCCCAGACAAACTCCGAAAATCGGAATTTTGCGATGAAGAAGGGCACCGACTGTCTGGGGAACCCGAAAATCACTTGGTCTACCAGGGCCAGGAGATAAAACAACTAAGTCAGGGCGTTCTGTATCGAATAGCGATTCTGAGAAACCATGACGCAGTGTGGTGACGCTTGCACCAGTTTGGCGAATGTAATTGGCTAAGGTATGAACAAATGAGTCTTCATAGTCTATTAGTAAGATGCGTTTGCCAGTTGCCGCACTTGGGAGGATTTTAGTTGATTTTATGGAACTGGATTCATCAATTTTCTGACTCGTTTGCTTAACACGGCGAATTGTTTCAAATAAAGCAGCAGCTTTGGTAATTGTTTCTTGTTCTTCTGCTTGGGGTATGGAGTCATAAAGGACTGTAGCACCAACTCGCACTTCGGCGATGCAGTCTTTTAATCGGATTGTCCGCAGAATTAATCCAGTATTTAAATTGCCATTGAAATTTAAATAACCGACTGCTCCACCATACCAACGGCGGGCGCTACGTTCATGCTGTTCAATAAAATCTATTGCGGCTTTTTTGGGTGCGCCGGTGACTGTAACCGCCCATGTATGCGAAAGAAAGGCATCTAAGGCATCAAATTGCGATCGCAGTGTCCCCTCAACATGATCCACTGTATGAATCAGGTGGCTGTATAATTCAATTTGGCGACGACCAATCACTTGTACTGAACCAGGTTCGCAAATTCGGGATTTGTCATTGCGATCGACATCAGTACACATGGTCAACTCAGCTTCATCTTTGTGTGAGTTGAGTAACTGACGAATTTGCACAGCATCGTCAAGAGCATCTTGTCCCCGGCTAATAGTCCCACTAATTGGACAAGTTTCTACCCGCCTACCTTCAACCCGCACAAACATTTCGGGAGATGCGCCAATCAAATATTCTCCACCTAAATTAAAAATAAATCCATAAGGGCTAGGATTTATTTCCTTTAAGGTGTTAAATAGTTTACTGGGTTGGTCTTCATAGCTTTCAAAAAAGTTTTGACTAGGAACCACTTCAAATAAATCGCCTCGGCGGAAATAATCGAGCGCACCCTCAACTTTTTTGGCATACTCGCCTACTTTATGGTCAGCAGTTTGATTTGGGAGAAGATGTTTTCCGCGATAGTCTACAGACTCACCTGTTCGAGGAAGATTATTAGTGCTGCCATGCACTGTTTCAAATTCATATTCTAGACGAAATGCGCGTTGCTGATAGTAGTCAACAACTATCAATTCATCAGGCAGATAAAGCACTAAATCCCGCTGATCCTTAGGACGTTCTAGGCGTTGGTTAATTGGTTCAAACTGAAAAACTAAGTCATAACCAAATGCCCCATACAATCCTAAATGCTCGTCTTCTTGACTAGAAAAAGTATATAGAATTTCCCGAATAACAGTAAAAGCTGAAGGTTGTTTACTGCGTTCTTCTTCAGCAAATAGTTTTTTTGCAGGTTTAATAAAGCCGACAAGATGCTTCTCGTCTTGGCTAATTTTCTCAAGTTGTTCTGACTGAGATAGCTGCTCTAAGAGTAATGGTAAAAGAACTTCACCGCGTTCATTCAACGCTATCAAAGTAAAAGCATTTCCCTGTGTAGTCAATTCCAATGGTGGATTGACAAATCCGATCGCCCATCTCTTATATCTGCCTGGATATTCATAGCTGCTCCTTAGCAAACCTCCACGCTGAGAATTTAAGCGAAACAGAATATCTTCCAGGGCAATGTCCATCTTCACTTCGGTGATGGAGCGAGAAACACTTACACCGCCAGAGGTTTTGTAGGAACGGGAATCAAAAATCATGGGAAATTTCTCTGAAATATTTATTAGTCAAGAGCCATTAATCATTATTTATAACTATCTTCAAATTAAAAACAAATCTAGATAACTCTATGTCAAGTTAATTCAAATTATCTAAATCTGTAGACTCGTTTATAAAGATGTAATGAAAAACTTTTCGCTTCTTATTTAAGAATACTAGATATCAAGCAAATAATACATTGAATAATTTTTCGATTAGGTGTCAATTTATTCGCTTTTTATACTGCTTTTTTGGTACATTTTCTGACAGTACTGTTTGCAATTATTCGCCTCCCTCAAAGGTAGTAGATAATCTCACAAGTTAGTAGTGAAAAATTGTCTCGCATCAAACCTCAGTGTTTCTACCCTGCGGGAAGGCGTACCACTTCGTGGAAGCAAGCTACGCGTAGCGTCTCGTAGAGAAGCGCCTATGCATTTAAAACTCGCGCAACAGCGATATTGCTTGCCTGTACAATAACAAATCCACCTTGTGAACTTCAATTGCTTTTCCAATGCGTTGTAAAAGCGTTAAAGTCAATTCTCCACCCAAGTGTTCGCGGAACTCGGTTAAACCCCGGAACAGACAATCAGGATGTTCCGGTTGTGATAACTTCTCAGCTAGTTCTGGCACATACAACGTAAAACCCAACGCTGATAAAGTATTTAATATCTGTTGCCACTCTGAACAATCAAGCAATCCTAATAAATAAGAATAGGTGCTATCCAAAGCAATACCAATCGCAACTGCTTCGCCATGACGCAAGCGATAATTTGTCAAATGCTCTAGTTTATGAGCCGCCCAATGTCCAAAATCCAGGGGACGAGACGAACCCATTTCAAAAGGATCGCCGCTATTGGCAATATGTTCTAAATGCAACTGGGCGCAACGATAAATAACTTGTTGCATGGTGTCCATGTCTCGCCGCGCCAGGGCTGCGCTGTGAGAGTGGATAAAATCAAAAAAGTTAGCATCCTTAATTAACGCCACTTTGACGGCTTCTGCAATCCCAGAACGCCAATCGCGATCGTCTAGAGTTGTCAAAAAGGCAGAATCATTGATAACTGCATAAGGTGGCGCAAATGTGCCGAGAAAGTTCTTTTTACCAAAGGCGTTGATGCCGTTTTTTACGCCAACGCCGGAATCATTTTGTGCTAACACTGTTGTCGGAATCCGAATCAGGCGAATTCCCCGGTGAGCAGTTGCAGCAGCATATCCTACCAAATCCAATATAGCCCCGCCCCCGATCGCTAATATGTAGGAGTGGCGACATAATCCGGCTGCTTCAATCTGCTGCTGGATTTGATCTACTAAAGTGCGATCGTTTTTGGCAGCTTCTCCTCCTGAAATTATCATCGGTTCAGCTGCGATCGCTAGTATCTCTGCATAAAACTTGGTATACGCTACTAATTGCTTCACCAATTCCGGTTGATGCTGCAATATTCCTGCGTCTATTACTGCTAATACTTTCTTCGGCTTTGTCTCCTCATCCCCTGAAATCACTTGGGCTAAGGTAGGGTTTTTCAACTCAAATAAATTTTGGGTGAAGTAAACTTCATAGTTGAAAGTAACCGAAACACGCTGATGAATTGGTTGCAGACTGAATCTACTTTTTTGCTTAATGTCAACTACCATATTTTTGCTGATATATCTATAAGTGCGGCACGATTAAAAGCTTGAAGGAACATTTCTACCGAATGAGAACCATTTATCTTGACTTTATTATTGATGATGAAGAATGGCACACTATTGATACCATGCGGCCGAGCAAATATTGATTCAGCCACAAAGGCTTTAACCGCAGCATCATCACTCAATTGTAGTCGTAGTTCCCTAGAATCCATTTGGTAATATCTACCTATGGCAACAAGAACATCAATATCTCCAATGTTCAAACCGTCTTCAAAGTAAGCTTTATAAATGGCTTCTACGACATCGTTTTTTACCTTTGCGGGTGCGAGTGCAATCAGACGGTGCGAAAGCTTAGTATTGACAGCCAAACGGATTTTTTCAAAATCTAGCTTGACTCCAGCCGCCTCACCTGCATATTGCGTAGAATCAAACAGATATTGTAATTCTTCCGCTTTGAGGCCTTTTCTATCTAGCATAAAACTGCGAAATTCGTACCCGTCAGCAGGAACAGTATTATCGAGAATAAAGGGATGCCAGCGGATATCTACTTCTTTTTCTGGCCATTGTGCCAGTGCATCAAATAAATGCTTTTTTCCTATTCTGCACCAGGGGCAAACGGGATCGTGAAAAATGTCTATCAGCATAGTTTTTGTTCTTCAAAGGCTAATATTTATGTGCATCTGTGGTTTAAAATCTCGTTGGACTGTTGTATTTAAAGGTTGTAGAAAAGTGTTAATTTTTTGTTCAAAAAATCTTTGAGTATTTTCAAATTCTTGAATTAATGCGTCTCTATCTTTCCCCACTACCAGTTTTGCCAATCGGCTGTAAGTATTAGCTAAAAAGCTAATTGCATCACACCTTTCTTCTGTAGCTAGCATAATATCCACACATAAGTTAGAATTTTGAGAAAACAAACGTTTAACAATGTCAATTTCTTGGCGGTAGTTAGGAGTTGACATTGTTAAACTCTGCTCTATATCAACTCTTGCTTGTGCTAAGAAAACGCCCAAGCTAAATCTACAGAAATGCTGTGTTGCTTGAATAATTACCATCATTTGATCGTGTTCTTCAGGCGTGCAAACAATTAACTCTCCCCCTATACTTTTGATCAAGTCTAATAGCCATTGAAATGAATTATCATTTCTGCCTGGACATACTACCACCTTTTGTCCCAAAAACGATTTGATATTTGGCCCAAACATTGGATGTAAACCCATGACTGGGCCGGAATGGTATTCGAGCATTGCTTGAGTTGGCTGAGTCTTTATACTCGTGATGTCACACAAAGCTGTATTTGGGGCAAGGTATTTAGCTGTACGCTTGATAACATCAACTGTATGTTCAATGGGAACGCTGACTAATACTAATTCTGCTTGACTTAATAGTTGCTCTGCATACTCCCAATCTTCATGTTCGAGAATGCTAACATTGTGACCTACTAGCGAAAGCTGCTCTTTAAATAATCTTCCCATCCTACCGCGTCCACCGATGATGGTAACTTGTCGGGGACTGACATGATTTATTGCAGATTTAGGAATCAGACTAGCATGACAACTATTTATTACACCTGCCCAAACCGACTCAGGAATACCAGCTTGAGCGAGTAAAGGAGCGACATCAGCCAGTTGTTCATCTAAAGAAGGTTGTTCTGATGCTGCTAATAATGATATGCGATCGCTCAGTAGGGCGATCAAGCTTTCGTCGGTTTTTTTAAGCTGATCAGAATAAGAGGATTTCAAAGGCATTTTTCTTCCAATTTTCAAATATCAACAAGTGATTCCTTAGAACTCAATTCGGGCAAGATATCCAAAGTTGTTGCTTCTTTGGCAATCACATCAGAAAATAGTTCTTCATACCGATCTAGCGCTTGCTCAAAGGAATAATTTTCTACGGCAAACTTTCTTCCTTTGCGTCCTAATTGTGCTGCTAATTCCGGCTGATTATATAAATCCAACACCGCCGCAGTCAAAGCATCTGCTGACTCTGGCTCAACGATAATACCGCCACCACTTTCTTTGATAGCTTTAGCAGCAGTACCAGCGGCGGGAACTGAACCCACAATTGGGCGACCACTAGCTAACAGCAGTGGTATTTTAGAAGGCATGTTGAAGGAAATTACATTGCTTTTTTGAACAATCAACCCGACATCTGCGCCTGCTAACATTTGCGGTAGTTTTTCTCGCGGTTGCAACGGTAGCAGCAAAACGTTATCTGCGCCACAAGCAAGACAATGTTTTTGCAACCTTTCGAGGGCTTGGGATTCACCTGCGATCGCAAAGACAATATCATTGATATGACGCAACTGAGATGCTGCTTCTATTACTGTCTCCAAACCTTGCGTCAGAGCAATATTACCTGAATAAAGCACTACAAATTTACCATTGAGTTGATGGGTAGCTCTCCAGGAGTTATTCTCCTTCGGTAAAGGGCGGATAAAATTTAGATTTACCCAATTTGGAATGCAGGCAATTTTATTAGCAGGTACACTTTTATTTATTAAATTATCTACAAAACCATCGGCAATCACGCTAATGGTATGTGCAGTTCGGTAGGCAAATTTCTCTAAAGCTTCCAGAGCTTGAATCATCAACTTATTTTTAATTAGCCCAACACGCACGGCAGCTTCAGGAAGGATATCTTGCACATTCAGCACTACTGGGCAGTTGTATAGCCAACCTATTAAGATTGCAGGTAAACAAACTAGTAACGGCGGCACTGTTAAAAGAATTACATCAGGTCGCTCACCCTTGAGCGCTTGTGGCAAACTTGTAAAAACAAAGCTCAACTCTAGCAGTAGTCTATCTACAAGGTTAGGTTTAGACTTAATCCGCAGGTAACTACGCTGAATGGTCACACCATTTTTTTGTTCAGTAACGTATAACTTACCTCGATACCCGTCGTAAATCTGACGCTGAGGATAGTTAGGCATACCTGTTATTACCCGCACTTGGTGCCCTCGCTTCACCAGCCCTTCTGCTAGTTCAGTCATCAAAGGTGCAATACCAATTGGTTCTGGATGATAGTTGTATGAATAAATCAGAATTTGCATGAACTCTTAATGTCCTGAAAGCACCTTGATCATGTTGGCTTTATTGTGTTATCCAGTTTTTATATCCCTAGTTCCGGATTTAATAACCTAAAATTTTCATAGGTGTATTACCGCCGAGAGTACGCCACCGAATTTATTGAGATGGTGCGCTAGCCAAGGGCATAACGCACCCTAAGAAACTTTTTAATTACGAATTACGAATTATTTTGCAGTTCCTTCTGTAAACCGAAGACCGACTTTTGTTGCCCACGTTTCCGCAATGTGATAGTAGCAGCCCCAAGTCCAAGCAATGCTAAACCTAATGCTGAATTAGGTTCCGGCACTTGCTTTCTGCCCTCTACGTTTAACACTTGGACGCGACCTTGAAAGAAATCACCCACATAAAGCTTGCCATCTTTGTAGCTTGTGCCAGCCGTCCAGTTAAATACGCCTGGTGTGAGGTCGAGGGGGTCACCAAAGGGTGGCTGACCTAGTTGGGGTGGTGCTGCTGCGGCAGCTTGACCAAATGCCGTCAAGAAATTACCGTTTTTATCGAATACTTGAACGCGGCTATTGATAGAATCAGCCACATAAATATTCTCAAACTCATCTACTTCAATACCAATTGGCTGATTAAACTCTCCGTCTCCAGTGCCTTGTTTGCCAAATGTCAACAGAGAATTACCTTCAGGATCAAGAACCTGAACACGGTTGTTAAACTGGTCACTGACGAAGAAATTGCCACTAACCGGGGAAATTCTTAAACCTGCTGGCCCTTGAAACTGTCCAGGTTCAGTGCCAGAGCTACCAATACTACCAATTAGTTCGCCGTCCTTTGTGTATTTATTGATTTTGTCGCCGCTAAAATCACCTATATACACATTGCCTGCTTTGTCAAATGTCACACCAGATGGGCCAAAGAAAGCTCTACCCTCTATGAGACCGCCAAACTCACCAAATGAGTTAATAAAGTTACCTTGAGGATTGTAGACATTAACGCGGTTGTTGAACACATCACCTACATACAGATTTCCTGTATCTGGGTCGATTTCTAAGGCTGATGGCTCGTCGAATTGTCCAGGCCCTTTGCCGCCCTCGCCGATCGCTCCAATATAATTACCTTGAGGGTCGAATACTTCAACCTTGTTACCAATATTTGGGTTAAAAGTGCCGTCTGGATTAAGACCGCGACCATTACTTATGAGGGTATTCCCGGAGCCATCTACCGTTATACCTTGGGGTACAAACAGTTCTCCAGGGCCGAAGCCGGGGCTACCAATACTTCTGTCGTAAGTTAATGTTACAGCCTTGGCTTGGGCCGCTGTTGCCAACACGGTGAATCCGGTACCGAGAATAGCAAGTGACAAATTTTTGACTAATCCCATGAGTTTGAAGTCCTGGTTGTATGAGTTATACTCTTTCCTAGACTAATTTCGTTCCCAGTCCCAGTTTGGGAACCCTAAAATTCGGGCTGCTGCCTCTTGTTTGAAATGCAACTTTCTGTGTGAGGCAGCAGCCTATTCTGTAACCATGACCTGACTGACTGAGCTAGGTAATGAGGAGGAATTAGACTGTCTCTGCTTTGGCTAGCAACTCTTCACCCAACTTTTCTTGACGTTTGCGCTTGCCGATCGCAGCAGTTGCACCTACACTAGCAAGTGCTAATAAGCCAAATATTGAAGTAGGTTCGGGGACTCTTTCTCTAACGACACCATCTACCCGAACAACCGACCCAAGTTCTGGGCCAACACCGCGCTTGGTGATGTATATATTTCCGTCAGGGCCAATATCTATTCCAGCAGACGATTCCAGCCCTTCACCGGCAGCAACCAGCGTTGTGCGAGTCAAATCTGGAGCAACTTGGATCAAAGAACCGGGAAGGAACCGCAAGTCACCCTGTAACTGAGACTCGTCGCCGAACTGCAAGACTAGTAAATTTCCTTGTTCATCAAAGGTTAAGTCAGTGATTTGTGTAAACCCATCCAGAAAAACCTCTGGGTTGCCATCTTCGCCGATGCGGAAGATCCGCGATTCACCTTCTGGATATGGAAAACCTGAATATTCAGCAACGTACAAGGCTCCATCGGGGCCAATTGTGCCACCTGTCGGTACTGATTGAATTGCGATGTTTCCTCCTGGAAGTACCTCTACTAACCCTGGAGGTAGTTCTTGTCCTGGTGGAAGGGGTGGTAATGTTGAGGCACTAAGGACTTTCTTGGGAATTGCAATTGCCTCAGACTCACTTCCGTCAAGTTTGATTTTGTAGGCGGTGTTTCCACCCCCATCAACCACATAAGCAGTATCACCACTAACGGTCAAATCAAAGGGATTGGTAACTACATCCCCACCGTCTGGGTTATTAGTAATTTCATACTTGCCGAAGTCGAAAATACTGTCCAGTTTCCCAGTATCCAAGTCAACTTTGAAAAGTTGTGCTAAAAGCGGGGTATTTAGTACTTTATCTGGTGTAGATGGCGGGAAAGTAACAAGTTGCTGCTCTGGGATAGGGAAATTAGCACCAAGGTTAAGTGATTCTAGATCGCGATTTCCGGGATAACCAGCAAACCCAGTTAGAAGATAAGCATTCCCCTGAGAGTCGAATTGTACGTCTTGAATACCAGCGCCTTGGTTGCCACTAGGTTGTTCTGCTATAGATTGAAAGTTAGTGAGGATGCGCTGTGGCTCACCACCTGGTGTAACTTTGACCAGTGAACCACTATTACCAGCACAGATAGGCTGAAACAGCGTACTCGGAGATGGTTGGCAATTTCCGTTACCTCCGATACCTGGCTCTGCTACGTAAAGTGTTCCGTCAGGGCCAAAGCTAACACCCCGTGCATTACTAATTCCATCGACAATTGTCGTTAGTGTTGCAGCTTGTACAGATGGTGTTCCACAAATAGCAGCAAAACAAAATGTTACAGATGTAAGAACAAATGACTTGAGTTTCATACCTTTAGACATTGAGAATTAAATAATTTGTTTGTGGAAACTTTTATCAAGGAAGGAGTTAGCACTCTCTTCTTGTGCAGCCAAGCAATGCCCAAAACGCCGATCGCAAATACGCCTAAAGCAGAATCGGGTTCAGGGACAGATTTGGTATTTTCAATTCTGAGAACTTGTCCTTGTCCTGGGCGATCGCCTCGGTTTGTGACATATACTGCACCGTCAGAACCAATAGTTAGGGCGCTAGGCGACTCTAATCCATTGCCACTCAGAAGAGTTGTGCGTGTCCCATCGGTAGCTATTTTGATTACAGAACCATCAAAATTACCCTTCCAGGCTGACTGATTGGCGTACTGCAAAGCATACAAATTGCCCTCAGTATCAAATTCCAAGTCTGTGAGTTGGGTAAAACCATCGGCGAAGACTGATGGCTTGCCATCAGCGCCAACTCGATAGATTTTTGCCCCACCTTCAGGAAAGGGAAAACCTGTAAATTGGCTGACATAATAAGCACCATCAAGCCCTTTTGCCACACTTGAGGGGACTGCTTGAGCTGCAAACTGCGCTCGCGGTGGTTCACCTTGAGATGGCACCTGTGACGGTTCAGTGGGTGGAGTGCCTGAAGGTGGAAAGACTGGATTAGTCAATATGTCTTGGGGAAACGCAACTATCGCCTGCACATTATTGTTTTCAGTATTAACACTTAGTAAGGTGTTTGCACCTGCATCAACCGCAACTAAATTATTCCCATCTATTACAAAACCCAAGGGATTGCTACTGACATCACCACCATCGGGATTGTTGGCGAGTTCATAGTTAGCTATATCAGCAACACTCGTCCAGGAATTGGTATTAAAGTCTGGAGCGATGATTTTACCGAGGTCAGTGTAACCTAAATTGCGATCGCGAAAGACTGGATTAGCCCCATACCCAATCAGAACATAAGGTTTACCTTTAGCATCAAATTGGATATCACGAGGGCCACCGGCTCCAGTACCATTTGGTAATGCTAAGGAAGGAAGTCCTGTAAGTATCCGCTCGGTCTTACCATTCTCAATTTTGGTAACTGCGCCACTTGTGCCATAGCATAAAGCATCGCCTTGACCACTTGCTGGTGGAACACAAGCTCCACTTCCCCCTATTCCCGCCTCTGTAACATAGAGATTACCATCAGGGCCAAAGCTCAGACCACCGGCATTATATAGACCATCAGCGATTACCGAAAATGATGCAGCTGAGGCAGCTTTCATTCCAGAAAAAGCGGTGACACAAAAGGTGAGGCAAGTAATAGTAAGTTGTTTGAGTTTCATGGTATGTCCTTTGTCATTTGTCCATTGCCTATTGTCCTTTGTTAGTTGACTAATAATCAATGACCAATGACCAATGACTAATGACTAGTGACTAGTGGTTCTTGATTTTTTGGCAAATAGCTCATTCCCCGATCAAATGATTTGAGATTGCCAGCTTTGGCTTCGAGCAAACGTTTAATGTTCATGCTCTCAGCCCCAAAGTCTTCAATCTGAAGTTTGCCGTGGGTTACAGTTCCATCTGTTTTCCAGAATGTGATTCTATGCAAGATAAAACCAGAAGCTTCGGGATCAGCAAAAGCATAAGCAGTTGGGATAAGTAACGCTACAGAACGCTGATAATATTCGTAATCTGGATAAAAGTGTTCTTGTTCAAGCAAGTAGTATTTACTTAGACTATGAACTCGTACAGAAACTTTTACCTTCTGGTCATATTCATCTTTGAATTCACCTGACTCAGATGTAATATCACCATTTGTTCGTAGTAAATGTGCCCACTCATCTATGTTTTGTAAATCCTTTAAGTATTCAATGCCGATTTCAATAGGGGCATCAACATAAATGGTATCTGTATCGATAAAGTGGCTACCTTTTGCTGCTGCGGTAAGACCAGCCTTCCGTTCCAAATTACCTTTGAGAGAACGACATTCGGAAGTGTGGACTGTATGAATTCCCTGCATAATCATCTGAGTCTGCCGTTTCGGATCGACAAAGCTCAACCAGTGAAAGTACACACCTTTCTCATCTGTTCCCGGCTCAATGTAGTCGGTAGGAAACAGCAAAACAGGGTAAACCTGAAAATATTTCTGATACTCTAAACCACAGTGCCACTCAATGCCGTAGAAAAGCGGGTTTTCTAGTTTTTTAACATGATAATAGAGATTTTTGTGATAACCAGATGCAGTTCCGAGCCAGGTATCTTCGTCAATTTGCTCCTTCATCCGGCTATAAAGCGTCCATTCGTCCAAGTTCTTTAAACTACAAAGGTAGTTAAAGGCGCTCTCTGGTGAAGTAGCAATGTAAGCTGATGTTGCAAAGGTATTCTTTTCCACTTTTTACTCCTTAAGTTAATAACAATTAAGCTGCGATCGCTTTAGTCTTGCTTAGTTTCCCATTCTGAATCCGGTCTTCTGCCAATCGTTTGGCAGCATCGTTGGTAGTAACTCCCTGCTGTTTGGCAATATCAAAAATTGCTAATAGGGTGTCATAAATGTTATGCACTTGCTTGAAAGCTTTTTCTTCGTCATAACCAATCATTTCGTTGTAAACATTGATTAGCCCTCCGGCATTAATTACATAATCAGGGCTATAAAGAATTCCTTTTTTGGTAAGCATTTGGCTATGGAGTTGCTCATTCTCCAATTGATTATTAGCTGCACCAGCAATAATAGAGGCTTGTAGAAAAGGAATTGTATGACTATTAAGAATTCCTCCTAAAGCACAAGGAGAAAATATATCTACATCAAGAGCGTAAATTTCGGTTGGCTCTACAACAGTTGCGCCAAAAAGCCGTTTTGCTTCTTCCGTTTTGGCTGGATCTACATCGCTAACAAAAAGCTTGACATCATGCTCGTGTAAGTGACGGCAGAGGTTTTTACCGACATTTCCTAAGCCTTGAACTGCAACTTTCATGCCATCAAGTCTTTTGCTCTGCCAACGAGACTCTACAGCAGCTTTAATTCCGAGAAAAACTCCTAATGATGTTATGGGAGCAGGCCCACCAGATTTTTCTGATACCCCAACAACATGTTTAGTTTCTTGACTGATTGTGCGTACATCGTCAGGAGTAATATTAACATCTTGTCCGGTAATAAAACGTCCATTCAGACTATCAACAAAACGTCCATAAGCTCTCAACAGATCATCTGTTTTATTTTCAGGATTAGCAATAATAACTGCCTTTCCGCCACCAGCCGGAATGTTTGCACAGGCAGCTTTATAGGTCATCCCTCGACTCAAACGAAGCGCATCTTTTAAAGCAGCTTCTTCGTTGACATAAGGCAAGATTCTTGTAGCTCCCATCGCTGGGCCCAAAGTCGTGTCATGGATAGCAATAATTGCCTTAATTTCGGGATTTTTACCATGACAAAAGAGAACTTGTTCGTGACCCATTTCTCTAACAGTTTCAAATAGCAGCATCTTGACCTCTCGATATTGTTTGGGATTGGTTAGAGAAAGTAATTACCATTACAAAATGTAAAGTTATAGACACAAAACTACTCTCGAATATTAAGATTAGATGGAATTAAGAAGAAACTTAGGGTTCAAAAGTCAAAAATTTGAAATCCAAGTTTTTTTGGGTGTAGTTTTTGACTGGAATAAAGTTTTTACCGCTTCTAAATCATCCTTGATCTTTTGCTGAATGGACTAATCCAAACTGCGTTGTAAATTCCGCTTTCTTGGAGTGTCTTAGTGTCTATAACAATTGAATGAGATTGCCAGCTTTTAAAATCAAACCATTGGAAATGAAACTTGCTTGGCTGAATTTTGAGCCGGACTTGATTTAACTCCTTGTGCAGCCAAACTTTTATTCCGTCCACCAGAGGGTGCTGGTCGATCAGCGTCAATCACTACATCAATGAGAAAAGGAACAGTTGATGCGATCGCTTGTTCTAATGCTGCTTCGATATCTGATTCTCTGACGACTACGATCGCTTCTGCTCCCATACCACGAGCAATCATGGCGAAGTTTGTGGGTGGAAGTGTTGCATCTGCGCCCTTTAATCCCAAGATTTTCATCCCTTGATGGCACATGTTGTAACGCGCATCGTTGAGTACAATCCAGATGGCGGGAATTTTATATTTCACGGCTGTGCTGATTTCGTTATTCATCAGCATTGCTCCATCGCCGACAATCCCTACAGCCTTGCTATTGTTCGCCAGCGCTGCACCCAATACTCCTGTGACGGCGTGACCCATTGCGCCGACTCCGGTGCTGACTCGGTAACGATTGGCTTCGGAAAATTGGAGTAGATGAGTTGACCAGGTAAACGAGTTACCACACTCTGCCATTATTACCGCATCGGTATCTTCAACAATTATCTTTTGAATTGCTGCCATCAATACTTCTGGCCGCACTGGATAATCTACGTCTGAAGCAGGTTCAATTGCTTTGTGTTCTGGACGAGGTAGCGGCAAAGTTGTGGAATCAGGTGCATCTGGTAATTGCTGCAACAACTCTTCCACAAAAGCTTTGATGTCAGACCGAACTCCGAAAGTTTCAACGTGTTGATAGGCTACACCTGGCACTTCCGGGTCAATATCTACATGGACAAAACCTCCTTTTGGAACTAGCACCGAACTCCAGAAGGAAGTCGGTTCACCAAGGCGGGTTCCTAATACGAGTGTGCGTAGTGGAGGTTGCTGTTCCATATAAGTTAAGACGGAAGCATGACCACCTAAACCTGTAACACCGACAAACTGGGGATGATCTTCAGGGAAGATACCTTTACCACGGGGTGAACACATGACGGCTGCTCCGGTTTTTTCAGCGAGTTCAAGGATTTCCTCTGCTGCGTCACGCGCACCGAAACCAACCCAGATAGCAAAGGGGCCAGATGATAATAACTCTACAGATTTTGCGATCGCTTCTTTTGAAGCAGTCATCGGAAACGGAGTAACATCTAGTTGAGGCAAGGATATATTCTCAACTAAACTTGTCTGCACTGCGGTGGGAATACTCAAATGGGCAACAAATCCGCCTGGTTGCGCCATAGCCAAAGCAAGTTTGCGGAAAATCTGCGGTAGTTGAGCCGCAGATTCAATGGTGATTGCATAGTTGAATAACGCTCCTGGGGTAAAAATTCCTCCACTGGGCAATGTGTAAGTGCTGGTTTCTTGAATTGCCCAACGTCCACGCTGCGGTGCTGAGGTGCAAGCCGACAGCAAAATCACTTTTGCACCTTCACCACGAGCCGCAAATAATCCGGTGAGAGCGTTAGTGATCCCCGGTCCTGCTGTGGTAAAAACGACAGCAGGACGACTATTGGCAAAGTAAGCTTCGGTTGCTGCAAATGCTGCTCCGGCTTCATGGCGGAAGTTCAATACCTCGATGCTGCTATTGGATAGCGCACCCCAAAGGCTGGCCATTGCTCCACCTGCGACACCAAAAGCGTAGTTTACTCCCAAATTTACCAACATTTGAGCGATCGCATCGGCAACTGAGAGCGTTGGGGGTGTTTCGTCGTTTAAAAATGGCTGAATTCCCCCGTTATTCTCCGATTCATCAAGCTGACGCGAAACGTCAGACACTGATTCTACATATCTGTTTGCTGGAAATTCCCTGTATGGCTCAGTGGTGATTAGAGGAGAGTTTGAACCAGTATAGTTTTGACTCATGGTTTCACGTAATTACATAAAGTTATACAAAAGCTTTCAGTTTACAATCACAGCAATCGCAATATTTTATACGGGCGACTCTGTTGCTTTTACAGCTATGACCTAGCCTGGTCGATTGTAGAAACGGTTAATCGCTGCTGATTGATGCTTGTGAGCGCACTACCAAAAATTTTTACCAAAAGCATACAGCAATCAAGACTGTGCTTCTTGTGACCAGAATAAAGGAGATGAAGATGGTTGTGCAATCAAAAATCCTTTGATGGGGGTGTCAAATTTTTCGCTTTTACTGTGAGAATTACAGGCTTAAGTCGGTTGGTGGGGAAAACTAAATCATCTAAAAGTATACAAATGAGCAACTAAAGCTTAATACAAGCACTTCTCATAAACTTTACAAAACTTCATTTAGTTAACTTTAATAACGCTGATTTACTTATTGAACTACCTGGAGAGGTTCTTAACTTGTGATGATTACTATGATAAAAAGGTATCTGCAATGAAAAATCTTTTGATGAAGGTGTTAATTCTTTCGCTTGTATCGTGATTGCGATATTTCTAATTTAGTCATTCTGAAAGATTGGTATGCTGCGATCGCTGATAAGTCAAATCGCCAAATTTACAATAGAAAATCTTTTGATCTGATTGTCAATTTTTTTGCTTTTCTTGCAAGTGGCTTTCCATGAGCGAGTGGCTGTTTTCTCTTTGATATGCTTTGCATAGCAAGCTTTAAGGTAGGACTTACGCATTGAAAACCTGAAACCTAGACCGCCAAACCCACGCCACTTGCTACCACGGGGAGGGAACTCCAAAAGCTCCCTATATTAATGAGATGGGAGCATCTTTCGTGAGTAAGTAGGACGAGTGATTTAGCGTTACCCTGAAGGAGTCAACAGTCTAAAAAAAGCTTGATTATTGATTCTTGACTCTTAAACTCGCCGTCACAAATTATCTAAATTAAAGCATCAGCTAAACTACAGCCGAACTACAACTCTTTGGCGGTCTTTATATTGCCACCAAAAACTGATTGAGTCAATTATTTGTAACGATAAATACATAGTTAGTTCAAATTTTATCTTTCCTTTGAGAGATGACGAAAGATTCAGCACGTAATGATTTAACAAAATTAATTATTTTTGACGCATAATCTAATTTTACTTAAGTATATTCTCCAGGAAAATGTTATATATAAGCCAAAAACTTATAGATTCGTACTTAAAAAGAACCGTAGTGCCTATAATACAGATGTATTTCTTAGGACGGATGACTAAGCATATTCATCTATAGTTAAATCCCTGAGAGAGTAAGTTAAGATAAATTAAGAAAATAAATTGATGAGTAAAATTTATTCATTTAAGTCAAGCCCAGCACTGAAAATTAATTTATGTTGAGAATCAAACGACTCTACACCAGTAGTTCGCCAAAGCCCTTGCTGAGAAAAAGGCTAAAGGAGAAAAAATTTTCTCCTTTAACCTTTGCCAGTAAAAGCCTGGCAATTTTAGGTTGTTGAACTATTACTTTGCTCTGGTGCAGGGCTAGTTTAAATGTAAAATATCTTTTCTACTTATAGATAAGAGTTTTGAACTCTTATCTAATAAGATTGATTGACTAATTTGGATTTGATTAGTCTAAATTTCGTGTAGCTATAAAAAGCTGCTTAAGTCAATAATAAATAAATTTTAAATATTTAGTTTTTTTAGGAAAATTTGGTTTAATAATTTGCTCTTTATTGGTATGATAAGTTTTGTTAAGGTGATTAGTAATATTTTTTAATTTACTAACTAATTTTATTTTTCAACAGCCGAACAGTGCGCCAAAGATTTTAGTAAGTTATGACTATTAACTCATTAATGGCTATGGTGATGATTGATTACCAGGAGGAATTATGAATATGAATTCTGGCGATTATACATTAGCTAGATCGAACAATCAATGGGCGCTACAACCTGAAGTAGAGATGAAATTTGCTCACTTCCTCATAAATCACGCTGTAGATGCTGCCTTCTGCTTAGGATCAAACGCGCAGTTTCTCTACGTCAACGATGCCACTTGCCGAATGACTGAGTATTCCCGTGAGGAATTACTTTCCATGAGGCTGCATGATATAGACGTAGATTTTTCTCTACACAATTGGTCAGATATTAGCTCACAAGATTCCCTTACTTTTAAATCTCGCTACCGGACAAAAGGAGGCAGGATATTTCTGGTAGAAATATCCATTAGCTATGTAAAACAACAAGATATGGAATTTGGCTGTGCCTTTGCTCGTGAAATAAGTGATCAAATAGTAGAATTGAGCGTGCAAAAGTGGACTGATGAATTAAGGGATGCCAAAGATAATTTACAACAAGAATTTTCTCAACTCAAGGCAAAAGAAGTAGAACTAGAAAAATCTCTTTCTTTACTTCGTTCTACTCTCGAATCTACTGCCATTGGTATTGTTGCAGTTAACTTTGAGGGAGATATTCTGAGCTTGAATCAGAAGTTTATGGATATGTGGCAGATCCCAGAGTCCCTAATCTTATCTAAGAAATGTCCTCGATGCAAAGCCTTTTTTGAGAACCAACTTAAAGACCCACAAGCCTTTAGTCGGCTGATTTGGGAAGTGTCTAGCCAATCTGATTTCGAGAGCTACGACATTCTGGAGTTGAAAGATGGGAGAGTTTTTGCACACTACTCTAAGCCTCACTTGTTGGAGGGCACAATTATTGGTAGAGTCTGGAGTATTTGGGACATTACTGAATCTAAACAGACTGAAGAAGCATTACGGCTGAATGCAGCTAGATTTCGGACTTTAGCAGAAACGACAGATGCCAGCACTTTTCTGATTCAAGGCACGCGGCTTTGCTACATAAATCCAGCAGTAGAGCAACTTACTGGCTACACAAAAGAGGAACTGCTAACTGGCTTTGATCTTCGCCGACTGATTAAGAGCAAAAAACGCAGGCAGATACGTCAGCAGAGTGAAGCAGCTAAGTTTGAATACCAGGAGATGAATATTCTGACAAAAAACGGCACGGAGCGCTGGCTAGCTTGTGCGGTTGTAATGCTGGATGGAGTAATGGATTTTGGTGGCAAACCAGTAGAAATGATTGCAGGCATTGATATTACCGATTACAAATATGCAGAATTAGGTCTTAACCAAGCTTTAGAACAAGCAAAACAACTTAGCGAACTTAGAGCACGTTTTCTTTCTATGGTTTGCCATCAATTCCGTACACCGCTGAATATTGTTTCATTTTCTAATAGTTTACTAAAGGAAGAAGTAGATAAACGTACACAGAAGAAAATCCAACCACTACTGGATCACATTGAAAAAGCTACCGAACAATTGAGTCAAATGCTAGATGATATTTTGTTCTTCTCTAAGGCAGAAGCAGCAAAAATAAACTGTGAGCCAAAACCATTTGAGTTAGTTGAGTTCTGTAAGGATTTAGTTGCACAAATGCAGATGAGCGTTAGGCAAATATCGATTAATTTTGTAAGTCAAGATAACTCCTTAATAGCCTGTATAGATAAAAAACTGTTGGAGCCGATTTTGAAGAATTTGCTCGATAATGCAATAAAGTATTCTCCCTCCCACATTGCAATTGATTTTAAACTTTCTTGCAAAAATGAGAAAGTAGTTTTTCAAGTCAAAGACAGGGGGATCGGTATTTCAGTACTAGATCAACAACGAATATTTGAGCCATTTTACCGTGGTAGTAATATTGATAGTATCCCTGGTACTGGACTAGGACTATCAATTCTTAAAACCCTTGTAGATTTACATCACGGTCAAGTCTCTGTAGAAAGCCAAGTTGATGTGGGCACTACGTTTACTGTGATGTTGCCATTAATCAAATCAGAGTTTAGTAGTTCCGAGTTATGAATGTTGAAATGAAGATAGTTATTAATTGATAACTTAACAATCATAACTCTCGGAACTAAGTAATGAATCTCCTGCCTATTTACAGACTCATCAAAGAGTCTAGTAAGCAGCTTCTACAAAAAGTTATGGGAAGACAAAATGATGCATGAATCGTCAAAGAAAATTCTCGTCATTGAAGATGATAACGTTACCCGCAATCTTTACTTAAAGGGTCTTGAGGCTAAAGGTTTTGCTACGATAGGTGCTAACAACGGTCTTGCTGGTATCCAACAAGCACAAGAGCGTATACCCGACTTAGTGATTTGCGATATCACGATGCCAGATATGGATGGTTATAGCGTTTTAACTACGTTACGCCAAGATCCTTTGACAGCAATTATTCCCTTCATTTTTCTGACTGGTAGTAGTACCAAAGCAGATGTTCGCAAAGCTATGGAATTGGGAGCAGATGACTATCTCACCAAACCCTCCACACTAGACGAATTGCTCAGAGCGATCGCTACTCGCTTGCAAAAGCAAGCTACTCTCCAATACTGGTGCGCTATGAAATTCGATAAAGCTCCAAAATCAGTATTTGCAGATAATACTACCGCGATCGCTGGAGGTGTTGCCGTTGCTATTGAAAAAACCTCTGGTACAGAAGCCCCTGATAGAGAAGCCAACATTCCTTCTAAGTCAATCTTTCCCTGCATTCCCCAATTAAAAGAAGTTTTCGACTTTATCGAAGCCCATTATCATCAAGGAATTACTTTGTGTGATGTGGCTCTTGCTGTTGGTTACTCACCTGCTTACTTAACTAACCGAGTAGCAAGGCAGACAGGAGAGACTGTAAACTGCTGGATTGTCAAACGCCGGATGGCGGGCGCTCGTTTTTTACTCCAAAATAATAATCAGACAGTTGAGAAGATAGCGAAAGCATTGGGCTATCAAGATGTGTCTCATTTCTCCCGCCAGTTTCGCCAACATCATGGTTTACCTCCCCAAGCTTGGCGCAAAGAGCATCAGCTTGGATCGCAAAAACAGGTAAAACTCTGGTGAAAGTAGATTTACAGCAATTTTCATGTAAACTACGACTGAGATCGGTAGTAGGCTTCCGCCGAGCGGGAGTGGCGAGTTGGGAGTAGTGTAGTTAACAAGAAAAGTAGTATTCTTCCTGCCTCCTTCATACAAATAGTTGCGTAAACTCATATATTAAATCCACCCTGCCCTTACGTAACATGGCTGGATCTAATCTCTCAGTAGTGTTACAAGTCATCAAGACAACTAACCGTTGCTGCATCTGAATACCAGACTCATCAATTACACTCTGATACAAAGTGCCATCCAGTAAACTGAGAATGTGTTCGGTTTTGTTATTATATTGCGCTACCTCGGAAGCACGATTTTGCGCGAGATTATCAGCTTCGTTAATAACGATACAAATACGCTCTATGTAAGTCGGTGGGACAAAGTTAGCGATCGCATCATGATCTAAAATAAAAATTACATACCCTAAAGGTACAAGAATTTCTTTTGCTACTGCCTGTGTCCACACTGTTTTACCTGTACCTGGTTGCCCATGTACAACAACCGCTAACTGGTTTTGATTCAGAATCGCTTGTTGTACAGAATCAGTAAAATTTTGGATGTCTGCGGGAAATGTCCGAATAGAAAATTGACTATGAACTTTGCCTACACGACTTTGATATCCACTCAGCATAACTGCTAAGTCGTAAGTCGCTTTGTTAATTAGTGGCGCGAGATTTTTCGCCATTAAAGTATATTGTCGTCGCCCGCGATCGTAGGGATCAATTTGCAACCAAACGTCATACTTTGCCCAGTAAGCATAAACAGTATTGATAACGTCTAAGCGTTCCCAGCTAACAAATTTCTCTATAGGAAAATAGAAATCTCTTTCTGAGTAATACTGAGTAATAATGTCAGGATTACCCAACACACCTAAAACTCGCAGTACAGTAATTTCTTGCAGTCGATTAAGAACATAATCAATGGGAATGCTACTACGACTGACAAATTGAACAATGGGCGTTTCCGTACTCAAAATATCTTTGTACCGATGATCTGGTGATTGAGGATCTGGCGTGATGTAATTCCAAAATTTTTCAACTTCGTAGCGGGTATTATCAGATACAACATTTAATAAATTAGCCCACCAAGCATAATTATTTCGTCCCAAAATATCAGCAACATTACTCGCTAAATTCAAACTTTTTTGAGTTAATTCACGGGAGTCACTATACAAAAGTTGCCACAAAAACCCCCAGTCTAATTCTCGGTTAAACGGTCGCCAACCGCTAGAAAGCAAGCTTTGGCGGGTATTATTTGTAGGAGTGCCTTCATTGCTTCTAAAATAGTCAAAATCCATATTTGTTAGTTATGCAGCGTTAATCGACTTATTTTGTGTTAATTATGAGATTTTGAAAAACTTTTCTCGTAATATTAACTAATTGTGTACAAATGGTAATTTGATTTTCACCAAGGCGGCGGGAAGCCCACTTGCTTTTTGGGGTGTCCGGGATAGCCGCCCAGCCGCCGTTAACTGTTAATTGTTAACTGTTGACTGTTGACTGATGACTGTTAACCATCATCAGTATGCGCGTGTTATCCCGTCCCCTTTTAGGGTTGGGAGTAGCTCAACTTACTGTACTAGTAAGGAAACCTTTTTAATCTAACTCATCTTTATGTAATATACTGTACTACAAAAACACTATTTGCGTCAACTTTTTTGGTAAAGCAATTGCTCGCTGGGAGTTTACTTTTAGTTTTTGATGTACCTGCACCATTTATCCATCTCTAGATGAAGATTAATATTGTCATCGTGTAATTACTAGTTCATAGTATCAATTATTACAATATTTTCAGAGAAGCTTAATACCTTTAAAAGTTCTGGAATCGCCGTTATTTCATTTGATTTCTCATGCACTTTCACCTGTGCCAACACCAATCTATTTGCATTGCTCCCTCTTCTTCTAGCTAAATCTATCTTTAGAAGGTTGCGAAAAAGAAATTAATTTACATCTATAGCAGTAGCATTTAACTGTCTGATTAAACAGTTTCTTCCTGAAATGGATACAGTCTATTTACGGTTTGTTAGCAAAATGTTACTCTTGTTTACAATCAAATTGCTTATTTTTAAGCCAGCTTGATGTTAAGTTTATTGACTTGCTTGCTTATTATTCATCGCATTTTGATAAAAAAGTAATATAAAATAATCTTTTTTCAAATATTTTCTGTTTTTATTTCCTAATAATTACTATTAGCGATCGCTAGTGGTAATGTTGTACCGAAAGCCAATAAACAAGTTGCAAAAATTCATCCAAAAACGAAGTTATCTACATATAGGGGTTTTCCTAGCAACTCTTTTGAGCATTATACTGTTCAGTTGGGTAGCATTCTCGCAGCAACCAGTTATCCTCAATCTGTTAATGACTGCCCCTGATGCCCAACCTTGGAGGCAGGGTTTAATTAGAGACTTTGAGGCTGAGAACCCAGGTATTCGCATTAACCTGGTTGAAGGGCCGAATGCCACAAATTTGCTCGAAGACCTATATACCTCATCTTTTATCTTGGGTGAATCCCCTTATGACCTGATCAATATGGATGTCATCTGGACATCCAAATTTGCTGCTGCTGGATGGTTGCTACCTTTAGGCGATCGCATTTCTAAAGAGGAGTTGGCAGCATTTTCATCCCAGGATGTAGAAGGAGGACGTTACCAAGACAAGCTGTACCGCATTCCAGTGCGTTCTGACGTGGGAATGCTCTACTACCGGGAAGATTTAATCAAACAAGCAGGATTGAAACCGCCAGAAACCTTTGATGATTTGATCCGAATTTCCCAAGTCTTGCAGAAGAAAGACGAGGTGAATTGGGGCTATGTTTGGCAAGGTCGCCAATATGAAGGACTCGTGGCGATGTTTGCAGAAGTCCTCGATGGCTTTGGTGGTTTCTGGGTTAATGCCGACACCCTCGAAGTTGGACTAGATCGACCAGAAACATTACGAGCCATTGAGTTTCTACGTAGTACCGTTAGGGAGGGCGTTTCTCCTCCTGGAGTGACAACCTACCAAGAAGAAGACACCCGACGCTTGTTTCAAAGTGGTCAAGTAGCATTTTTACGCAGTTGGCCTTATGCGTGGCCTTTAGCCCAGGCAGAAAATTCGCCAATTCGGGGCAAAATTGCGATTAAACCGATGGTTCACGCTCCTGGGCAGACGGGAGCAGCAAGTCTTGGGGGCTGGGGTTTAGGGATTTCTAAATCCTCAAAACATCCCGAAGAGGCTTGGAAAGCAATTCAATATTTTACCAGTCGAGAAGCACAGCGCCGATTTATTTTGACCGCAGGCTATGTCCCTAGTCGCCGAGAATTGTTTACAGACCCAGAGATTGTTGCTAAATACCCACACTATCCGCAGTTATTAGAAGTTGTGGACAATGCCGTTTTACGTCCGCCGATCGCGCAATATGCCCAGACCTCAGATATTTTACAGCGTTATCTCAGCGCCGCCCTATCCGGTCGGATGAATTCTGAACGCGCAATGCAAGCTGCTGCTGCTGAAACGCGGCGACTGCTAGAAGCAGGGGGAGAGCAATTAAAAATTAAAAATTAAAAATTAAAAATTAAACAACTTGTGATTTCTGCCTCCTTTTTGCCAATGCCCAATGCCCAATGACAAATGACTAATGACAAATTTAAATACACTCAGAAGTCGAGAACAACAGACAGCATGGATATTACTAACACCCGCGCTGCTGCTGCTGTTGTTTGTATTTGCCTACCCAATTTTACGAGCATTTTGGTTAAGCGTATTTACTAGAAATCTGGGAACAGAGCTACAACCCGTATTCTCTGGTTTGGACAATTATGTGCGGATGGCGGGGGATGGTCGTTTTTGGCAGAGTTTGTGGGCGACAACCGTCTTCACAACAGCATCCGTAATCTCAGAACTACTGCTAGGACTGGGGGTTGCTCTAGTTCTCAACCAGGCGTTTTTTGGGCGGGGCATAGTGCGTACAACGGCGATTATACCTTGGGCTTTGCCTACCGCTCTGATTGGTCTGGCGTGGGCTTGGATTTTTAACGACCAGTTTGGGGTTGTGAACGATATTCTGCGGCGGTTGGGACTGATTGAAACTGGGATTAACTGGTTAGGAGATCCAACGCTGGCGATGATAGCAGTGGTTTTTGCTGATGTTTGGAAAACTACGCCGTTTATCAGTATCCTGCTGCTAGCTGGCTTACAGTCGATATCACAAGACCTCTATGAAGCTTACTCGGTCGATGGGGCAACTGCTTGGCAAAGCTTCCGCAATATTACCCTGCCATTGCTGCTGCCACAAATCTTAATTGCAGTGCTATTTCGGTTTGCTCAAGCTTTCGGAATTTTCGACTTGATTGCTGTGATGACTGGAGGTGGCCCTGGTGGCGCTACGGAAGTGGTGTCATTGTACATTTACTCGACGGTGATGCGCTACTTAGATTTTGGTTATGGAGCAGCCCTTGTAGTAGTGACATTTTTAATATTAATTGCTGCGGTGACGATCGCTAGTTTCTTGCTGAACAAATATCGTGCCAAAACATCAGGAGCCATTTAACCCATGAGTGTAACTCCAGAAGCAGTTCCAACGATTCCAAGACAAACAGAGAAAACCAAGTTTTCTCTGAAAAAAATCTTGCTGTTCATCATAGTTGTATTAATAGTGCTATTCAGCCTAGCCCCAGCCCTATGGCAATTGCTGACCTCGTTTAAAGTGAATGAGGATATTGCCGCCGTTCCTACTGTCTATTTCCCGACACGATTCACTTTCAATCACTACATTGAATTATTCACCCGTCGTCCATTTTGGCGCTACATCTTCAACAGTGCCTTTGTGTCGATTACTTCCACAGCTGTATCTTTAGCGATCGGCGCACCTGCTGCCTATGCCCTCGCACGGTTACGCCCTTGGGGTGAAAGAGCTATCCTCGCCAGCGTTCTAATCGTGACCTTATTTCCTGGAATTCTGTTGTTCTTAGGACTGTTAGAAATTATCCAGGCGCTTAGATTGGGCAACAATTATTTGGCGCTAATTATACCATATACTGCGATCAATTTGCCGCTAACAATTTTGGTGCTTAGAAGCTTTTTTCAACAATTGCCGAAAGACTTGGAAGATTCCGCTAGGGTCGATGGCTACAATACTTTTCAACTTTTGTGGCAAATCGTGCTGCCTATGACCCTTCCCGCCTTAGTAACTACTGGAATTCTCACCTTTATTTTTGCTTGGAACGAGTTTATCTTCGCTCTCACGTTTATGACCCGTGAAGAGTTGAAGACAATTCCTGTTGCTGCTGCTCAGTTGGGTGGTGCGACAGTATTTGAAATTCCCTATGGTGCGATCGCTGCTGCAACTGTCGTGGGGACGTTACCCCTAATTTTACTAGTTTTGTTTTTCCAGCGCCGGATTGTCCAAGGTCTTACCGCTGGTGCTGTCAAAGGATAAAAATCAAAATGGCTAAACTCGAACTCAAAAACTTAAACAAAACCTATAATCCTAAAGTCGTCCCTGTCAAAGACGTTAGCTTAACTGTAGATAACGATGAGTTTCTCACTTTACTTGGCCCTTCTGGCTGTGGCAAATCCACCGTCCTACGAATGATTGCGGGTCTTGAAGAACCTACTCACGGTCAGATCAAGATTGGGGATGTGGATGTCACCTATAAACGAGCAGCCGATCGCAACATTGCAATGGTATTTCAAAGCTATGCACTTTATCCCCACATGACGGTGTACGAAAACCTTGCTTCTGGACTCAAGCTAAAAAAAGTACCACCTACAGAAATTAAACAGCGAGTGGCAGAAGTAGCAGAAGTTTTGGGATTAGCAGAGTTAATGAACCGTAAGCCTGGCCAAATGTCTGGAGGTCAACGCCAAAGGGTTGCTGTCGGTCGTGCTTTGGTGCGTAATGCCGATGTGTACCTGCTGGATGAACCTTTAAGTAACCTGGATGCACTTCTGCGGGAACGAGTCCGAGCCGATATCAAGCAAATTTTTGCAGCACAAAAAGTTCCGGTTGTCTACGTTACCCACGACCAAACCGAAGCGATGACGCTTTCCACGAAAGTTGCATTGCTCAACAATGGTTATGTCCAGCAACTTGACCCGCCTGAGCGCATCTATAACCATCCAGCTAATCTATTTGTGGCTGGATTTGTTGGTAGTCCGCAAATGAATTTGCTGACTCTACCTTGTAAGGGACAATATGCGATCGCGGGTAACTTCCAAGTACTTCTCCCCAATATACCAACAGTACCACCGCAGATTGTTTTAGGAATTCGCCCAGAAGATGTTCGCATTGCTCAACCAGCTGATACACAGACTATCCAAGGGCAAGTATTTTTAGTGGAAAACTTAGGTATGCACTATTTGGTCAGTGTTAAGATTCAGGGTTCACAAACCGAAGCGATTACGATACGTGCTTTGTTGCCAACAGACCAAAATTGGAGTGGCGAGGATATTACACTAGCATTGCCCCCTGAGGATATTCATTGGTTTGATGTTCAATCTGGCCATGCTCTTGTTAGGAGACAAATGTTAGGTATCAGGAGCGTGTAGATTAACCCAAGAATCTATTTCTGGCAACCATTGGCATCAATTGTCACAATACATCCAGACAATAATCTGGTTCTTCTTGTTAATCAAGTTGAGTATTTGCCATTAATTTCTATATAACCCTCTGAAAGATCGCAACCCCATACAGTTGCAGAGGCTTCCCCAATATTCAGGCTAACATGAATATCTACTTTATCTTTGGACATAATTTGCCGCAACTGTTCTAGATTTTCATCAGTTAAGCTATTAGGATAAACTTTCACATTATCAAAACTAATAACAACTCGTTCTGGATTTATTTGCTGTTGATTTTCGCATTTGCCTATAGCCATAGCAACTCGTTCCCAATTCGGATCTGCTCCATAAACGGCGGTTTTTACTAATGGTGAATTTACAATTGCTTTAGCTACTGTTTTAGCTTGTGTATAGTTAATCGCTGAATCTACAGTTTTTTCATTATTTTGCGTAATTTCTGTAATTATCTCATAGCATTTACAAAAATCTTTGCGACACATCAATCATCTATAGGGACGTGTAGATATACGCCTCTAGCAGCGTATATGTAGCAAAAATTCCATCAATTTTTAATAGAAGCTAAAAACCTATAAGTCAGTTAATGTGAGCGCAAATGTCGTCCATCCGTTACCGCTTTCTACTTGAATGTTTCCTTGCAGTTGTTCGACTAATTTCTGCACTATAGGTAAACCTAATCCCGAACCACCTTGATTCCAGATGTCTGCATTGGGGATGCGATAAAATTTCTCAAAGATTCGTGGTAACTCTGTTATCGGAATTTCTGCCGAATTACTGGTAGTAATAATAGTTTTTGCGGGCGCTTCCGAGGAATTGTGACGTACACTTAGGTTAATTTCACCACCCGCAGGTGTGTATTTACAGGCATTATTGAGCAATTCTACTAAGATCCGTTCCAAACTAATGCCATCTGAGAATAGCGGCGGGAGATTTGAAGGGAGATTTAGCTGTAAAGTTTGCTGATGTTCTTGAACACGGATTTGAAACGGCTCAATAACCCAAAGTATCCACTGTTGTAAGACTAAGGCATCAGGTGTAAGAACTGGATAGGATGAGCTTTCTAGCCGTTGTAAGTCTAGTAGATCGTTGATTAATCCTAGCTCGCGATCGCACTCACTTTCCATCAGCTGTAGATAGCGTTGAGCTTCCTCAGTACCAGGAGATAATTGTATCATTTGAATCATCATTTTCATGTTACTCAGAGGCGATCGCAGTTCGTGGGAAACCAAATTCAAAAAGTCATTTTTGAGTTGATTTATTTCCTCCCATTGGATCACAAGTTGCTCTTGCTCAATTTGCTTTTTACGCGCCTCAATCGCTCGTTTGTGCTCAGTAATATCTCGAAAAACTAACACAGCGCCTGTAATATTATCTTTATCATCTTTAATTGGTGCAGCGCTGTCATCAATTGGTCTTTCTGCACCATCTTTAGCAATCAAAATAGTTTCTGCTGGGAGATTGACTATAATACCATCTTGAAGAACTTTGATGATTGGGCTTTCAATAGGATTATGAGTTTCTGCATTGGCAATATTGAATACTTCTGATGAATTCCTGCCACAAGCTTCTTCTTGTTTCCATCCGGTTAGATTTTCAGCAACAGGATTCATAAAAATTACCAATTCTTTAAGATCGCTAGCAATCACACCATCACCGATACTTCTTAAAAGTGCATCTAGCCATTTTTGGTTTACTTTTAATTGCCTTTCTAAACCATGCTTTGTAAGGGTTATTTCAATATTTATTTGTAATTCTTTTTCTTTAAAAGGTTTCAGAAGATAGCCAAACGGCTCAGTTATTTTGGCTCGTTCTAACGTATCTTCATCTGCATAAGCAGTCAAATAAATTACTGGAATATCCAAACGCTTATAGATTTCTTGGGCAGCTTCTATCCCGTCCATTGAACCTTTTAGCTTAATATCCATTAGCACTATATCTGGGCATATTTCTACTGCTTTATTAATTGCTTCTTCTCCTGAAGAAGCGATAGCAGGAACCGTGTAACCAAATTTTATCAGTCGATGCTGTAAATCTTTAGCAACAATAGCTTCATCTTCCACAACTAAAATTTTTGCGTTTGTCATACTATAGTTATTTTATATTTAAATTAATGCAAATGTTAGTTCACACTCTACTCCCCTAGCACCTTGGATATTGATATTTCCTCCAAGTTGATTGGTTAAAGCATCTACTAACTGCCAGCCTAAAGAGGCCATGTTTTTAAAATTAAAATTTGATGGTAAACCAATTCCATTATCGCTAACTACAAGTGTGGCTTCATCTTCATTATTTTTTTTAATTCCGATATAGATTGTACCATTTCTACCTGATGGAAACGCATATTTCAAGGAATTTGATACAAGCTCATGGATGATTAAGCTACAAGGAATTGCTGTATCCAAGCCTAGAAATACATGATCATCGATATTTATTGTCAGAGCGATCGCATCTTCGTTTACTTCATATGCACTAAATAAACTTGCTACTAAATCTCGAATATATTCACCAAAATTAATTCTTGCCAAGTCTTGAGACTGATACAATTTTTCGTGAACTAAAGCCATTGATGCAATCCGCTGCTGGCTTTGTTTGAATATTACCAAATCGTGTTTATCTTTAATATAAGCAGATTGCAAGCTTAACAGACTAGAAATAACCTGTAAATTATTTTTGACCCGATGGTAAATTTCTTTTAATAACACCTCTTTTTCTAAGAGTGATGCTTGGATTTGCTCTTCCCACTGCTTGCGATCGCGCTGCGCGGCTTGCCGTTCGCTAATGTCTTCGACCACAGAAATAAAATACTTTGGCTCCCCACTAAGTTCGCGCATTAAAGACACAGTGAGATTAACCCAAACTATGGAAGTATCTTTGCAGAAATAGCGCTTTTCCATCGAGTAAGTTTGAATATTATCTGCTAAAATCTGGTCAATATATTTCAGGTCGGCGCTAAGATCATCTGGGTGAGTAATATCTTGGAAACTTAGCAACTGTAGTTCTTCGGGTGTGTAACCGAGAATATTGCAAAGCCTCTGATTAACTAACAACCACTTTCCATCTATTGCTACATGGGCGATGCCAACAGCAGCTTGATGGAATGCAGCACGAAATCGCTGTTCGCTTTCTCGCAATGCTTGTTCCATTCGGTGGCGTTCAGTAATTTCTGTCTGTAGTGATTGATTAATTCTTGTTAACTCTGCTGTTCGTTGTTCAACTATGATTTCTAGTTGGTTAAGTAGATTACTCAGTGCCTCCTCTGCTTGCTTGCGCTCAGTTATGTCAGTATGTGAGCCAACCATCCGCACTACGTTACCGTCTTCATCCCACAGTGCTTGACCTCGATCCAAAATCCATTTGTAAGTGCCATCTTTACATAAAATTCGATACTCAATAGTGTAAAACGGTGTTTTCTGAGCAAAATGCTGTTGAATTGTTTGTGTCACCCAGTCAAGTTCGTCAGGATGCACTCGTGTCACGCATTCATCTAAATGGTTAGAAATTTCGTGGTCTTCGTAACCAAGCATTTCCTTCCAGCGAACCGAGAAGAAAACTTCATTGGTTTTAACATTCCAGTCCCAAATTCCATCATTATTGCCACGCAAAGCTAATTGCCAGCGTTGTTCACTTTCTCTCAACACCTCCTCAGTCCGTATGCGTTCAGCAATTTCCTTTGCTAGTTGGTAGTTTGCAGCCTCTAGTTGGGCAGGACTAGGTAGAGCCAGTGCTTGTGGGATTAATGGCACAAGTTGTATAGCAGTTAATACTGAGACAAAAGCGGTGATAGCTTTGAGTAACCCTGATAGCCAATAAGTAGGATGCCAAAGCGTCCACACGTCCATCAAATGGGTTGTGCCACAAGCAACAATGAATGCACCAAACATCAGGAATATCCAGCCGAAAGGCACATCTCGTCGTTTACGGACAAAATAAACCAACATCACTGGAATTGAATAATAAGCAAGTCCAGTTAACACATCTGAAACCAGATGCAACCACACCAACCCTGGTTTCCAGAGGTAGCAATGTCCGTGAGGGATAAACTGGCTAGTAGAGAAAAAATTATTTAAAAATTCCATCATAAAAATCTATACATTGTATAAGTCTTCACCAAAGCCCGAAAGAAGAGGTTTTTAGCCTAAAACGTCTGTAGACCCGCAGATGCCTAGAAAGTGCTTACTCTTCATGAGAACAGATTCGGCGTTCATCAGGGCTTTACCGTACTAGCCGTAGGCTATAATCGAGTAGCAGCTAGAGCTTCTACATTCTTTATCCGTCATCCTTTCTGAGTTTTTCAACCTGATAATGTAAGGTTTATTGAAATTAAAGTACCGCGATCGCTTTGATTTTTGTTACCGTAGATTCTCTGAAATGAACCATTTACATATATAAATGCCTTCACCAAATCACGGTAATATTTCGCTTATATAATGTAATTCTTATGGGCTTGTCTAAGTAAATTTACTAGAAATTGCTTTCAAACTAATATAATTTTTATTATGTAGTATACAGATATTCTCTTAGGTAAGGATTCAGGTGGCAGAGTATTGACAAAGGGGACACTTGAGGGGGAGTATCACAAATATGAACCAAAACCTGCCGTACTGTTTTAGACCGAGAAAGTTTGAACCAGTTATCAAAAGAAGAACTGGTAGAGATAATTATTGAGCAGGGCAAGGCAATATGTGAGTTACAGAAAACAATCTTAGAACTACAGCAAGAAGTAGAACGTTTAAAAGTCAGCCGAGACTTAGATAGTTTTACCTCATCGAAACCACCATCTGGGGATATTCTGAAAAAGAGCGAAAACAAAACAGCATCCCTGGACGGAGAATCGAATCATCCCAAAACAAAACCAGGCGGGCAACCAGGGCATCAGGGAAAAACGCGTAAGGGTTTTGGCAAACCGAATGTTCATGTGGATGAAACGCCTTGGTCAGTTAAAGGTATCAAAGAATGGTTGTGGGTAGTTGCCAATTCTGATTTCTGCTTGTTTACTGCTGCTGACACTCGTTCTAGAGCCGAATTAGAAACAATTTTAGGGACTAAATATGGGGTACTCAGCAGCGACGATTTTAGTGTCTACAATGGTTATGCAGTGAGTGACCAACAGAAATGCTTGGCTCATTTACGCCGTCACTTCAAAAAACAAATTACAGCACTTTGCAACTAAATGAGGTACAGAACCAAGGATTCACAAATCAAATTATTCTTCTTCCTCCAGCCTTAACATGGGGCGATCGCGAACTTCTTTGGAGTATAGCTCATTGACTCCAGGATGGATCAGAAACACTTCATGTCCCTACTGTGGCAACCAGCGAACCTGCTGGTGTACTCCCATAGAAACCCCAGACATGAACGGAGCATATAATGCTGTAAAAATCGCAATGCGAAGAGGTTGTTTATTCATGGTCTAACACTTGATATCTATGGATAATGGTCTAACACTTGTATGAAAACTTTCTAAATCAACTAAGGTGATTCAATTATTTTTTGGATGTCTGTTTTTCTCAGCCATTCCTGTATGTGCTGCATCCCCTCTTGTAAATCAATTTTTGGTTTATAATCCAAAATTGTTTCTGCTTTAGCAATAGAATAAGCATAGGGGCGAGTGATGAAATCTATAGATTCTGGCAGAATATCGGCTTTCTTGCCAAATAGTTTTTGTCCTTGAGAACGTAGTTTTATCAGAAGTTTAAGTTCATCTTTTGGCAGAGAATTAGGCGCAGGCACACCTGCTATGTCTACCAAATAAGTAAAATATTCTTTCCAAGATGTTTCTTGTCCATCAGTGATATTAAATATTTCACCGTAGGTTTCTTTTTCAATCGCCAAAAATATAGCATCAATCAAGTTATCTACGTATACATGATTGATAACTCCCCTCCCATCGTTGGCATAGACAAATTCTTTTTGGCGCATCATCAGAATGGGTCTGACTATCCAGGGAATACTTCCTGGTCCATAAACATCGCCTGCTCTAATGATGATGATGCCAAAATCTGGCGGGGAATTCAGTTGTAATATTGCTTCTTCAGCTTCTATTTTTGTCTGACAGTAAGGATTATTTTCGCCAGACAACGGCCCAGATTCCGTGATGCGATCGCAATAGTTGAAACCATAGACCATACCACTCGAAAGATGCACAAAGTTTTTGACATCAGCATTCTTAGCAGCTTTAGCTATATTGACAGTGCCCCTAACATTTACCTCACGAAAATGGTCAATTGACCCACCTTCTTTAGCTAGTTCAGCCGTATGTGCAACAACATCTACTCCCTGACAAGCCATTTGGGCAGTAGCTGGATTAGTAACACTACCAACAATCACCTCAACACCGAGTTTTTGCGCTTTTTTAGCTTTATCTGGGGAATTTTGCAGTCCACGGACTTTCATTCCCTTTGCTATAGCTAACTCAGCAAAACGCAAGCCGATAAATCCATTAATTTCTGTGATGAGAAGAGTTTGGTTTTCGATGTTCACAGATTTAATCTACCACTGTTCTATTGTTACAAATTCAGGTGTTTTATCCACTTATTACATATAGTCAAAGTGGTTTAAATACTACCTATAAATCTCATTCGCTTGTGATTTATAAGCATATTATGACAGCAAGATACTCAAATGCAACTCAAATGCAACTCATACGCAACTTGATCAATACTTGATTAATTTTTTGTAAAAATCAAAAAGTCATCCGTATAAAAATGCTAGAAATAACGCTCTAGCATTTTTATGCGAATGACCTAAGCTTATTAGTGATTAGTCAGCTTTGCTGTCTCATGCGCTACTCTTAAAGCTTGCTACGCGCACGTGTTCCGCAGCAAAGAGAATCATGCTTTCCAATTCTTGGTTAAACAGTGAGAATTAAAAGCCTCTTTCACAAATTTAGATTTTGCATTCTTCTAGCTTCGATTTCAGAGAAGCGAAATGTTTTCCACCTAGTTCAACTTGCCCATCTGTACACCCGGCTTTCAATCTTTCGACTAGATAATCCAAGTCATTAGCTATAAAATTTGTCCCATGATCTGGTTCTATCAAACTAACTAGAGATATGTTTCTTGCTTGTTGTTCAGCCAAACTAGAAATACCTAGAAAGTTGAATACACCAGATTCATAGGTTCCACAAGGTACTGAAGGATTATTTACCCCAACACAGTATTCATTTGGTTTAAACCAATCAAATGCTGGGTAGCCGTGGAAATGAACAATTGGCGCACCATCTTTAATTAATTCTGGTGTATACAAAGCCGCAGAAAGACTAATCGCAAGCATGACATAAATATCATAAGAAGGTTTCATATCTGCTAACTCCGAACGAATCACTTTAGGTAATTGCAGATATAGCTTTTCTTTCAAACCAATTCTGATAATATCGTCAGCGATGTTCAAGTCTGTTTTATTTGACCCTGAACGAGAACTTACAAGCCAAATATCCGGTATTTGCCTAAATACATATTTTTCTAGGAGTTTGATTTTGGCATATCGTCTACCTTTTTCATTTTGACGAAGTTCGTTACTACTAAATCCTTTAACAGGTAATAGACCTTCCCACTCATTTTTAGTTACTTCTACATCTCCAAAATATTGTGGAGGTTCAACATAAGCAACAAAACCGTAAGAGACGCCTGTCCTACCATTTATGATGACGCTGACAATATCTCTATGGGATTTTCTTTTAATCACTTCATCCAACTTAAAGCCTGGAGGGAATAAGCCTGTGGATGCC
Source organism: Nostoc sp. UIC 10607 (assembly GCF_047228265.1). Classification (NCBI taxonomy): domain Bacteria; kingdom Bacillati; phylum Cyanobacteriota; class Cyanophyceae; order Nostocales; family Nostocaceae; genus Nostoc; species Nostoc sp. UIC 10607. The sequence continues at coordinate 36,143 of NZ_JBIQNW010000014.1, forward strand.
AATTCTTGCCCCAGTTTCACTAATTTTGCAGCATAGCTAGATTCTTGAGGATTATACTTTCCTATCTCAAATCGACTCAATAAAAGTGGGGCGATCGGCACAAAAACTTTAGGAATTAGTGATTTCAAAACAAACCGTTCTATCTCATTTTTGGAGAAAATAGAGTCTGAAAGATTCATGTTTAATATAGAAATCTTATCAGATGATACTCCAATAACAATTTCTGAAAACGTTCTGATTAAAGTGTTTAAACCAATATTGATTTTTTGTTTATACGGAATCAGAGGGTTGATAAAATCATGGTCTATTTCAGTAAGTACAATTACTTGGGTTTTACTAGGATTGTCAACGTACTTAGCTGCATGATCCTCAGCCCAACTGCTCAATCGAGCCATTTTTATAACAGGTATTTTGCGACCATTTAAAACAAATTTAGAATAAAATTGATAGAGAAGCTCTGCTGTAAAAATACCAAGTTTTCTTAGAATAGAAGGAGGTATTTCTACATCAATAATTGCATTAACTTCTGATTTAACTCCCTTAAACGTGAATTTTTTATTTTTGTTAATTATTGGAATTGTTAGGTCATAGTTAAATTCAGCGATCGCTTCCTCCCAAGATAAAACTTTGACCCCATAATCTCTCAACTTAACTTCCAATTCTTGGCGAAATTTCCGAATCTCTTGATTTTTGTAGCTATTGGGCAAAGGTTTAAATGTAACTATCAGCTTTTGAGCCATAACTTTAGGATCGATAATTGGCGGCTTATACTCTACAGATGATTGCTCTGAAAATCCCCCAATTAGACGACCAATAGTCTGTAAATTGAGTCCTTGACTTAAAGGGACAGAATCTAAATCAGTCGCGACATCCATCTCGTGTAGAAATGCCACAATCTCCGCTTTGCAAGCAACTATTTCTGCTTGCATTTCTAATGTGATTATGCCTTTGGGTGAGCGAATCTTTAATTTGTCGTTATCAACCCACAAATGAACACCCTGTTGAGTAAGGTTTGCTATAATCTCTGATGCGTTCATATTTTCATAATCTCCTAATTGTTTCAAAGTATTAATTTTTCAAAATATCAAATGAGCAACAAATATGCCTATTTGTACGTTAAAGAAGAGTTTAAATCCAAATTGCAAATTTCATGAATATAAGACATAACATTGTTCACAAGAAGTTCCATAGTGCTTTGGCTAATTGAAGGTTGAGAAAAAACAAAATTCAACAGCATTTTTCCTTGAAAAGTTGATGCATGGATAACAAAAACACCTGCATACAAAGCATGGGAACCAGCGAAACTAATTTCTTCTAGTTCAAATTCACCGTAATGTTTGGGAATATTTACTTTACCAACATTAGAAACAGATACTGTGGCAGCTACTTGCTTGGGATAGATAAAACAAAAATCTATGAGATGCTTGGCAATCAAAATCATTTTAAAGAGATCACCGGATTTTTTACTAACTTCTAGTTTTTGTTTCACCTCACGGGCTAATTTCCAAAAAGAAGTGTTTCTCCCTATAGTATGAAATGCCATAATAGAGGAGGCTAATACAGCCATCTGATCATGACTGATTTCTGGTTCCAGATGTCTCCTCAAATCAAAATATGATAGGCAGTTTACTCGTACTTTTTTTCTATTACCTTTAATTATTTTTGTTCCTACTGTAAACATCAGCACAGCACACAAAGCACTATGCACTGTTGTATTTTCTTGCCGACAATGATTTACAAACTTTTGGGTTAGGTCTTGGTCAAGTTGTCTGTGAATAATATTGCAACTACGCTTTGTAATGGATACATACTTTTCAAAACCTAATGTTTTTGGCCGATTCCAGATTTTTTGCAACCCAAGCTGCAATAAGAAGATAATGCTATTTATCCTACCCCTGAATCCCTTAGTCCATTGGGGCATTAGTTCTTCGATGGGTGGAAGTGGAGTTAAGCTAATAAATGGATTAATTGGTTCGCCGGACACAATTTTTTGACAACAAGTCAATATTTCTGAGTGAAGTTGGATGGATGATAAACCATCTGCAATCGCATGGTGTATTGTTGTAATTAGATAACTTATATGCTCATGACCCAAGAGATGAACAAGAACAACTCGCAGCAAACCTTTGCTACTATCAATTCCGTTGTTCATTTCTTCATCAACTACTTCTTGCCACTGCTCATTGTCTAACTTTTTGACAACGCGTAAAGCAATAGTTGCTGTTTTTTGACTTTGAAAGATCAGACTATTATTATATCTGACAATTCGAGAATTTAGACGAGGGTGGCGACATTGAATCACGTCTAAAGCCTGTGTTAGAGTTTCTTCACAGATATAGCCCTTGATGCGACTAATAGTTACTATGTTCCAGGTTTTAGCACGGCTATTTAAGATTTCCATAGCTTGCTCAAGGTGTCCCAGCTTTCTGTTGTAAATCATATTTACTTTTGGTTCCCTCTAATGACTGATTATTTGCAAGCTTAGTTCTTGATTTCGGTTGTAATTATTGTTCGATAACCTGCAAAATCTTTTGAGTAAGCCTTGCTAAAAACCTGGATATATTCATAGTTTCAAACTATCAAAATCTTGTGTTGCGAACTATTCAATAACAGCTTTGTTGTTCAAATCTCAAAAATCTCTGATTGCGAAGCTTTAGATTCTTCGGCTAAACGCTGGGATAGCGTTTCAATAGTGGGGTAATGCCACAATAAGATTGGAGATAGTTCAAAACCAAACAACTTCTCCGCTTTGCTAACAAGAAACATTGCCTGCGCTGACTCTAAACCGTAGCTGTCTAAAGGCTGACTGACATCTATATCCTTGGGTTCGACTCCTAGCTGCTCTGCAATATGAGATACTAGCCAAGCTTGAATTTCTTCTGCGGTATAAGACTGCTTTTTAGTTGCCTCAGGAGTAGACTGACTCATTTACACACCTCTGAAGTGAAAGGAATAAGATATATGGCATTCCTAAATAGGATATGAACAGGCTATAATTTTTGTTCACAGCTTAGATAGGATTGCTGTACTGGCTAAAATTTTGAAAAGTTTAAGGTAGGAGATATTAGAAAAAAGATTTAACTTTTGCTACTGCTGCATATCTCCTAAGCGCATATCGAGCTACGTGACATTTATCAATTAATCAGCCACCCGAATGCGAATATCACCCTGCACTACGCATTGACAGGCTAGGCGAACATTGGGATTATCTGGAGCCAACACATCAAGTAAAATCTGCTCCTCATCCATCACAGGAGTTAGATTTTCTATCCCACTTACAACTTCTATAAGACAGGTTCCGCAAGCAACACAACGACAACCAAATAAAATTGAACTAGGATGTTCATCACAAATCTTAGTTAAGCGTTGATTTGCTTCGACTTGAAGTGTTTTTTGATCGTCTTCAAAATGAATAGATACTATCATTTCTAAACTCACTAGTGTCAAGAAAGAGGGTTAGCAGATTTAGCAACCCTTAGGCTACTTCAACAACTTTTTGAATTTCCTTAATTGCCAAAGCATCCTTGTAACGCTCATAGCGATTACCTAGCTTACTTGTATTTAACTCCAATCCCAGTGCCTTTATCAGACGCTCTAGCTGCTGAGATTTGTATTGCCAACTCTTTTGTTCCATGTAACCAATTATATTGCGCCACTTTGAACTTACCTGTCTCCAAGAATTAACTAATTGATTTATATCTACTTGCTTATCAGCTAATTCAGGATGGTGCAGAGACATACTTAGTGAGTTCAGCCCAACTCTAATATCAGTTAGCATGATTCCTTGCACAGTGAGGTCTAACTTCTCCAAATAAGTAGTGTAACTAGCACTAATATAGTCTTCCAGAATTAGCTGAATGAAATATCGAACGAAATCTTGAGCCTCTGGAGGAGCTACCCTATACAGTTCTACTCCTAAATCAAAAGATGTTGTGTAATGACGTGCTTCATCTGTTAAGTGGCCTTGATTCAATTCAAAAGCTAATGGTTCATAATCAAACTTTTCAGGGGAATCAAATAAATAGGCTTCGCTTTTTTTTAACTCCACGTTAGCCATGTACCGATACAGCAGAGTTAAGCTACCCAAGCCACTTTCTTGAACTTTTTCGGCCGGTAGCATCCTCATGGCATCCCCAATCATAAACCTTAAATTTCGGTATGTAAAATTTTGGCCTCGTTGCTGTGTCTGTTCTACAATATTTTTAAGAAAGCTTTTCCCCTTTTGAAGATTCAACAGAGTTTCATTTAAATCTTCATCAAAAGTAAAACGGGTATCGAAACTGTCAAAATCTGATTGAGGTATTGCACCAACAGAACCATAGAAAAAACCAGGCTCATCAAAGGAGCTTTGAATTCCTATTTCTCGGCAGACCATACTATATACGGTTCTAAAAGACCAAATATGATCCATTTCTTCATTAGTTTCCTGGTGAAGAATCATAAATTCGTCCGAGTAGGAAGCAAAAACTTTTTCAGCAATACTCATATTGGACATGAGAGACTGATATTCGCTATTGGCAACATACTTGTAAAAGTTAGCAAAAAATGTCGCAGATAAAATTGACATTTGACGAGCATTAAAGGAAAGTAAATACTCACAAATCGGTACCGGTAAGGGAAGCATTCCCGGATGAGAGTAGAGTTTTTCTCCTTTAATTCCCTGCTTACTCATGGCGATAGCAACAGGCTTTAATTCTAAAGAATGAGTATGTGCCTGCTCGAAAAGCTTATTTTGAATTTTGGGAATTCGGTTATCAATTTTAACAGCATTCATGTGATTTTCCTCCTTTAATTAAAATGTATCTGGGCGATATTCGCTGTAATAAGCGGGCATTTGTAAGCCTTGAATTTTCAAACTTTGTATCCGGTATAAAAACGCCGCTCCGGTCATAATATGGTTAGCAACATCAACAACCTGACGATTATTTGATTCAGATAAGTAAGAACCTCTAACCCAGTCATTAAAACTGCCCATAGCAGGGCCACACCAGATTTGATAATCCATTTCTCTGCCTTTTTCCCCAAAGTTAGACCAACGGGATGATAATCCCAGATACCAGCGGAAAATTAGAGCCATCTTCAGTTTGGGGTTGTTAATAGCTTTGGTTAATTTATCGGGATTGCGTTGAGATAAATAAGTAACTGTCTCTTCCCAAACTGCTTCTAAGCTCTTTCTCAAAACTTGTTTTTCTAATTTCTCTCTTTCTGCTAGTGGAATATTTTCAATTGAGTCATAGTTTTTGTATAACTCAAATAATTTTTGTGCTCGTAAAGGAAAGAGAGTTCCTCTTTTGAGAACTTGGAGTTTTACCCCCATTTCAAACATATCTGCCGCCGGAGCCATCATCACATCAGCCATCTCGGCTTGAGCTAGCAACTGTTTAGTATGTTGAGAAGTTCCGGCTTCAATACAAGACTGGTTAATTGAGCCGGTTACAACATAAGCAGCCCCCATCATAAAGGCAGCTAATGCTGATTTTGGCGTAGCAATTCCTCCTGCTACTCCGACTCTGACAGATTTTTCATAAGAAAATTTTCTTTGAATTTCATCTCTCAATTCCAAGATAGAAGGCAAAAGACAAACCAAAGGACGATTATCTGTATGACCTCCAGAATCTGCTTCGACAGTAATATCGTCAGCTACAGGAATTTTTTCAGCGAGGGTTGCTTGTAATTCGCTAATAAGACCTTGCTCAACTAATTGTTTCAAAATTTTGGTGGGAGCAGGTTGCAGAAATTTGATTGCAACTTCCCTCCGAGAAATTTTGGCAATGATTTTATTTTTGATTTCGATTTGGTTTGCTGCATTTAAACCAAGTCCAGCAGCGCGGTAGTAAACAATGTTGTCAGTCAAATCGAGAAAGGCGGAAGCTTCGATTGTTCTTACCTGATATTTAAGATACAAATCAACAACACCGCGTTCAATAGCAGGTTCACTGGGACTGTGGAGTAAGTTAAATGCGTAAGGCCCTTGGGGTAAAGCTTGTTGAATACGGTTAATGGCTGCTTCGACGCGAGCAGGAGATAAGCCACCAGCACCAAATGAACTTAAGATTCTCTCTTTTCCAAGGGCAATTACCAGTTCTTCAGAAGCAATCCCTTGAGCCATTGCGCCTGTCGCATAAGCATATTTTACACCATGAAAGTTAAGAAAACTTGGATCGCCTAATTGTCTAATTGATAATGGTGGAACAGCTATTAATATTTCTGCCTGTCCAGTTCTTTCTTGGTTGTAAGGATATAAATAACCTTCGTTGGTTGCGCCTATTTTTCCTTCAACTCTAATAATATAACAAGGTTTTTCTAAATTTAGCAACTTAGATTTTATACCTTTTTCATTAAAAGAAACAGAATCTAAAGCACCTTGCCAAACTTGATTTTGGTGGTAAATAAAGTCTGACACTTTCAGGTAACTACCATTGTTATTTAGTATATTATCTGCGCCAATCATATTTTTAAACCTCCAGTTATATAGAAGGGTTTACCAGATAATGTTTGAATAATTTACAGGAGAATTTCTATCGGTTCCCTGTGAGGTTGCTTCTGAACAAGGGGATTTTGTCGTTACAAAGAAAATGAGATACTTGTCATTGGGCTGCGGCCTCCAGAATTAGAGGCAGCAGCCCCCTAGTATGGATTTTCAGCTTGAGGTTAAGAACGAGGCTATATCTACGCCAGTAATTATTTGTTCAAATAATCTGGGTAGTTTGCTGCTTTAAATGATTATTATTCAAATAACTTTTGATAGCAAGCTATTTGCAACTGAATTATGGCGCTGATTTGCTTTAGCGACTCCTGTCGCGCTTGTAAAAAAACAGCGTGGGTTTTGGTCATACGGGCAGCATTTTCACTTAGCTTTTGATAGTAAGGGCTGTGTAAATTCAGAAAATAGGGTTCGTCAACAACACTGCCAGTTGTCAAACTAGGAGTCAAAACGAATTGATTATTTTCCTGTTCTGTTGCCCAAGTTTCATTAACTTGTGTTTCTACAGTTTCATTGCGCTCTTGTAGCAATAACTGAGTAGGTTCGCTGCCATTTCTGCCATTTCTGCCATTTATGAAGTTAACTTGCTCTTGGAGAATATCTAAATTTCTGGAGGTATTTTCAAGGCTTTTTGTTGGATTTGGAAGCAAAGAAGAATTCATTTGTGCAAATTCCTTTAATTCTGATAGTTGATATTGCTGCTGATTAACAGGTTTGACGGGATCTCCAAAAGATATATCTTGAAGTATTTCTTGTTTTTTCTTCTTTAAAGCTTTGTAACTAATCTTGCTATTTTGCAAGGTTATAGTTCTCACGTTAGACTGGCTTTCATTGGAAACTTCTGGTTCGTGAGAATATAATGGTGATAAATCTAGTTCAACTCTATGGCTAAGGAGTTTTGCTAAGGCTTTGATAATAGAAGCATGATCGTCTACACCTCTTTTATTAAGAGATACTGTGATCTGTTCTTTTGCCTTGAGGGTTTTATCAATCCATCTGGAACAGTTACTACCAGCACCTACTTCGAGAAATATTTTGAAGCCATCTTCATAGACACGGTTAATTAGCTGAGGAAAATTAAGCTGTTGACAGATGTTTTGAGCAATATTGCGAGCTATTGAATGACTGTCGAGGTCAATTGGTTTATACTCGGCTGTGGAGTAAAAAATAGTTTCTGATTTATTTTGGCTAGGAAATGTATTTAATCTCACAAGTTCATGGTATTCAGAGCGCATTGCCTCGCAATGGATGACATGGGTGAAGGGAGCAAGAAAAGCATCACAATTTAGATTGGCAATTACCCGCTTACAAGCTTCTATCTCACCAGCAATCACGACTTCTTCTGGAGTATTAATTAAAAGTAAATAGACGCGATCTTCATCTTGGATGGCTTCCTGAACACGAGATACTGGACACACAAGAATATAGTTGCGCCAAAAATCTCCGCTTTTATCATCCTCTCCTTGAGGTAATCCCCAATACTCGCGCACAGCATTTTTGGAACCAGATAGCCTTGTCTTAAACAGAGGAGATGAGTTAAAGCTCTTACTATTATCTAGAAACTCAGTCCAGACACCTTGAGCCAACATCATGCTAATCTCGCCCAAGCTATAACCAAAAGCACATTGGGGCTTGATCTGAAAATAATTGCTCAGAGTTGCCGTCAAAAGTGTGGCAAAGAGCATTTCTAATTCGAGTATTGCTACTGAATCGTTAATCAATTCCTTTTCAAGGGCTTCCAGTTGCCTATTTGAAAATTTTTCTAAACTTCGAGGGTAGACAAGTTTTTCTATATTCGCGAGACGGTTGTAACCACTTTTGATGAGCAGATGATCGTAAAGTTGAGGAAATAAACGAAATAGATTCCGACCTATTCCGAGATAAGCACTAAAGGCTGCTGGATAAACGAAAGCGATTTTACCTTTTTGCCCAAGTGGTTTTGCTGTAAAATAGCTGCCTAGAGGAGTTTGCCAGTCTTTACCTGTCTTGAAGGCATCGGGAATACCTTTGAGGGAATGCTGAATTTCCCGCTGCAATTCATCTTGATTGTGTCCGAGAATTGCCACAGCATAAGTTGCGTTTTGACGCTGTTGGAAAGTTGCGAAAGTTTTACTAGCAGCGGCAGATAGAGAAGAACAATCTGCGATAGTTTCTTGAAGATTGCGGATTTCGTCTAATAGAGTTGATTGATCATCAGCTGCGATCGCAAATACATAATAACGCATTTGCTCTAAATATCTGCTGCTGTGATCTTGCTGATATAGTTCCTCTGACAAAATTAAATGTGCATAACTTCCATCTATCTCCATCCCGTTAATCGCAGCTATTCTTCTAGTGGCTCCTTTTTCTAAAAACCAGGGTTTTGATTCAGAAGCCACATAAAAAGGGCTATCTTTCCAAATTTCTGGTATTTTGGGGCCAGACCACTGGGGAACTGCGGGGATGTAACGGTGATATAGGCAAAGTGCTGCTTTAACCAGACTAACTATCCCCGATGCAGCATAAGTATTACCGATATTGGCTTTGACACTACCGATCGCACAAGTTAAATTTGGTTCAGATGTACGATAAGCTGTGAGCAAGCCTTGAATTTCTGACTCATCTTGCTGAGGAATTCCACTACCAACAACTTCCAAATAGTTGATATCTCTTGGTTTGATATCTGCTAATTGAAAAGCCTGTTGACAAACTTGTGTTACCGCTTCAGAATTTGAAGCTGTAGCAGAGTGAATTTCAGATTTAGAATTTTCCACAAGACTAAGAGCGTCAATCGTTGCATATATGCGATTGTTCTCTCGTTTTGCTGTGTCGTGAAGCTTCAATACTACAGCCGCCGCACCCTCGCCTACTATCCAGCCATTGGCATTCTGGTCATAACTGAGAGTATTCACACCTGTGTTAATTTTTGCTATTTGATTTCGTTGTAAAATACTAGCGCCATCTCCAGCAAGCTCCATTGCACCAACCAAAACGGCATCTACTTCTCTGATTGCGAGTAGCTTTTGTCCAAGTTCCAAGGCTTTGAAAACAGAATTTTGTTCGGCAACTAATGTGAATGTGGGGCCAGCAAAATTCCACAGTTTGGAAATATAATCAGCCAGACTATTTTCGATGTAGGTGGGATATTCCTTGTCTTCTAGTTGCTCTTTTTCTTGATGCAGAGTTAGTTCTTTACTAGCAGCAATTATTATTGCTATTCTCGTGCCTTGATGAAGTGCCGCATCTTTCAGAGCATTATCAGCTACCTGAAGCATCAACAGTTCTTGAGGGTTAAAATTGTCTACTTCTTCTGGTGGGATTTCCAACCGGAAAGCATCAATTTCAAAATCTTTAATGTATCCACCTAATGGTACTACACCGTCGGCAAAACCATAGTTTTTCAGCAACTGTTCTTGTGCTTCTATTGTTTGCGTAGGCGTAGCCCAACCTAGGCATCGCTGAGGAGGTATGGAAATAAAATGCTGAGTTCCCTCATAAATACTACGTTCAAAGGCATCCAATCCCTTGCAGCCACCACCCAAATAGCAATCCATCCCTACAACCGCTATTTTAGGAATTTTCTTTTGTGCAAATTCTTCCATTACCTACCTCCTCAAGCTGATATATACATTTTTCAGTTGCTGATTCTCTGACTTTTCACGGTATCTGGAAAATCTCTCTCTAAATCTCTCTCCTAAAAGGAGAGAGACTTTGAATTATTTCGCTGTGGGGTAGGAGGATTTTCCACATGACATGAAAAGTCAGGCTAATTCCTACTTAAATTTCATCTAATTGCTTGGGTAAAATAGTTCCCTTGGCTCCAAGCATTCGGGTATATATCTTTCCTTGCGAATTATGTGCGATGACATCAACAACTAAACTCGATTCTGTCTTTGATTTTATTTCACAAGAAACGTAAAATGTTTCATCAAATGGGACAGCTTCAAACTGTTCAAAAGTTTTGATTTCTGAAGGTAAACAAGCTACCTGATAAAAATGCTGTGCCCAAATCCAAAATGCATGAATCTGCACATCTGCAATGTAGGGATTAAATGTTTGGACTGGGAATTGTCCTTGTTGTTTTTCTCCAGGCTCCGGCAAATAGCATTCTATAGTTATCTTGTCCAAAGTGGTATTTAAGACGGATTTTACGCCTTGAAAAGTAAATCCGTGAAACAAGCTAGTAGGCCCGTTTTGATAAAGTGATGAAGTCGTAGCGGTGATTCTATGATCCTGGCTTAAGTTCAGAAATTCGTGTGTAGGGGAATTAGGAAGTTGCCGCTTCAGTTTCATCTGGCTACTAAAATGATAGCGGATTTTACCTTCTGGAGTTTTACTCCAAATTTTGGCATCAAAATCTATCTCAGAGATATCATTTTTAGCAACTTCTTGCAATTCTAAAGTGTATTCAGTTGGTAAATTGTCATCAAAAATTAGTCCCTTCAAAACTTTATAATTTGTACAACTGAAGGCTTTGTAACCAGGATAGATTTGTTCGCAGGCGTTAGCAATCCATAATAGCCCACAAGTTGCTGGTAGAACTGGATACCCAGCAATTACATGGTCTTGTAAAAAGGGATTATCTGCTAATATTAGTTGCCGCTGGATACGAAAATTTCTCAACTCGCTTGGTAACTTTTCTGGGATATACACCAAGGGGCTACCAATCACAACTTGCACAGTTTCTTGATTTGCACTAGCTAATTCATTAACTAACATTTCAGTGCCAATCTCAATCGGAATAGTTTCGATATTTCGTTCAGCAAAAGCTTGTTTTAATTCAGGAGAGACCATACCACTGTCCCAAGGGCCCCAATTAATCGCTACTACATGAGAATGGGGATGGTTCCGTTTGACAAGGTGGGCTGATTTGTTGAGAATTTCATTAGCGATCGCATAATCCGACTGTCCCACATTTCCGTAGAAACCAACTACAGAAGAAAACAGGACTAAATAATTCAATTGACTCGGTGATACACACCGCAACAGGTTTTCTAAACCTTTAACTTTGGCTGTGTAAACTGTTTCAAAATCTTGGACTGATTTTTTCTCAATCCGCTTATCAGCCAGATTACCAGCCCCGTGAATAATTCCTGTCACCGGGCCAAAACGCTTCACCGCATTAGCAACTTGTTCCTTAAGTGCGATCGCATCAGTCACATCGACATTAAAATATTCAGCTTGTCCACCCGCCTGCTTGATAGCTTGTAAGGTTGTGGCAATTTCTCGACTAGATGAAATAGCGTTAAACTTTTTCTGCACCATTGCAGGTGTGGGTTTTTCGCCTTTGGCGAAGAAATCCTCCATAATCCGCTTTTTCAAATCTGCTTCACTCAAGTAACCTTCAGTCCACACGGGTTCTGGATCGGCGGCGGAACGACCTACCAAGATAAATTTGCATTGATAACGTTGTGCTAATTTGATCACGCACTGAGCCGTTATCCCTTTGGCACCGCCACTTACGAGAAAAACCTGAGATTGGGGGTTGGAGAGCGCAGACTGGGGAGTGGGAAGTAATCTCTCTAATTCATGTTCACACACTAGGGTTACTCGCCCTTGTGAACTATGTCCCACTTCAACAACTAATAGATTTGGATCGTGAAGTTCGGCGAGGATATGCTGTGCTGATGTTTCGGCATCTAAATCAGGGCTGAGGTCGATCGCTCGGCAAAATACAGATTCCCATTCCTGGTTCAAAGTTTTGGTGAGTCCAAATAATCCAGCGCCAATTGCACCAAAGTTAGTTTTTTGTCCGAGTCCGAATTCGCCATCCAGACGAGCCACAGTTACAAAACTACTACGTCCTTGAAGTGCTGCTTGATTGAGTGGTTCTTTGAGATATTTGGCGATGAGAAAGACATGGCGAAGGATAGCCTTTTCTGATTCCAAATAGCGGACATTATTGCTGGTATCTTCCTGAGTGGAGGGATTCAGATGGATAAACGCAGCGATTGGGCCATAGTTAGTAGCGATCGCTCCTAACTGTTCTTGCAAATGCTCCTCGCTCAAATCTGCAAGCACGACGCGACTAATCCCTTCAGGTAAAGCAGATTGCTTTGGAATCACCGTTGAGGGAAAAGTTAAGACAACGGTTTTCCAGCCTCGCTTTAACAGAGTTTCAGCTAGTTTCGTCGTGGCGAGAGAACCATCATCGGTAAGCAAGGTGATATGCTTATCGGGTAAGTTGAAATCTAAAACATCAGGTTCAGGAAGATATTTGAGTCTGACAGGAGAGCGAAGAATTGAGGATTGGAGATTAGGTATTGAGTCTCCCCTGCTCCCTGCTTCTTCCCCACTCCCTTGTCCCTTTTCTATATATGCAACAATTTGTCCGAGGGTACGTAGTTGAGCTAATGCTTCTGGATTTGGTTTGGGCAAATCAGGGTATAGTTCTAGCAACGCTCCTAGAATTTCCACAAGTTTGACACCATCAATTCCCAAATCTGTCTCAATATCCATTGACAAATCTAACATCGTCGTTGAATAGCCTGTCTTTTCACTAACGACGTTGAGCACAATGTTAGTAAGTGCTGGAGATGAAGGGGATGAAGGAGATATTACTGTTACTCCCCCTGCTCCCTGCTCCCTGCTCCCTGCCTCATTCACCGGAGCGTTAACAAAACCCGCCGCAGGAATCGCTGCTGAGATTTCTGATGCAATTTTCCCCATATACTCAGCTATTTGACCGAGGGTGCGTAGCTGTCCCACTTCTTCTGGATTTGGCTTGGGCAAATCTGGGTATAGTTCTAGCAATGCTCCTAGAATTTCTACGCGTTTGATGGAATCAATCCCCAAATCTGCCTCGATATCCATCGTCAGCTCTAACATCTCCGTTGGATAGCCTGTTTTATCACTAACAACGTTAATCAGAGTTTGGCTCAGGGCTGCTTGATCAATGATTACTGGCGCTGGTACGGGTGCTACTGGTGGTGGCGATACAATCGCTACAGTTGCAATATTATTCTCCTTTGGTGGAGTAATATCTAGAACTGCTGTTTTTTGATGATGTACACCATTTCCATTACCATTTGTGCCATTACCATTAGTTGAAACTGGCTCAGGCTTAGTGGCAGATCCGTTGCTCGGTAAAGCAACCGGTGCAGTCTCCAGAACAGGGTTATCCTCTTGGGGTGGTGCAGCTACTGGACTAGGTTGATAGCTGACTGGCGGTATCAGACTCTGTGGAGTGTTATTGCTAGAAGGCGATAGTTGATAATGTCGCTGGAGTAATTGGAAAAAGTTGTTAGTGTATTCTTGCTGATGGTTCAGATATTGCTCATGGATGCGGAGGCTGTCAGTTTGATGTTCGTGAAACCGCATGATGCTGCGTTCTGAACTGGAAACTACGAGCTGCTGTGTTTGTGTTTGTGGCTCGCTGAATTTACCATTTCCCCACAACGCATGTTGTTGCTGCATGAGTTGGAAGAAAGTTTTGGTATATTCTGTCTGATGGTTCAAAGATTGTTCATGAACCTGCAAGATATCATGTTGATGGCGATTGAATTCTATTAGAGTGCACTCTAAGTTGTCTATAGCTCTTAGGTAACTCAGAGGAAGTTCTGGACTAGGTTGCAAAGACTTGATATCTAGTTGATCTGATTGTCCGTTCTGCACAGATTTTACTCCACCATTAACTGCTACCTTCTCTGCTGGATAAGAGGGGTTAGCTTTATTGCCGTTAGTAATAGTAGATTGACCGTTAACTGCTACCTTCTCTGTTGAATGAGAGAAGTTAGGTTTATTACCATTTCCAACAAGAGATTGACCATTAACTGCTACCTTCTCTACTGAATGAGATGGGTTAGCTTTATTGCCATTTCCAACGAGAGATTGACCGTTAACAGCCTTCTCTGTTGAATGAGAGAAGTTAGGTTTATTGCCGTTCGCAACGGGAGATTGACCGTTAACTGCTACTTTCTCTACTGAATGATATGGGTTAGGTTTATTACCGTTCGCAGCGGTGGACTTGACTTGATGTCCATTTTGCATAGCTTTTTCAAAGGACTGCTTGGTTTTTTCTGATATATAGTTGGTGCTATTTAAGCGGACATTCAAGAGTTTATTTGGAGAAGCTTCTGGGATTTTGTACTCCAGTTGATAGGGGTCTAAGTTTTGCAAAGGTAATCCAGCAACGCGCAACTGGATAACAGCTTGCCGCAAAGTGCGATCGCTATCCTTGAGATGACTGGTATTTAAAGCTACAGCTAAATGGGGGCGATCGCTAAGAATATCTTTTACCAAATTGGTGAGAACGCTTCGCGGGCCAAATTCAATGAAGCAGTAACCACCTTCAGCATAAATATTTTCAATTTCCTGCTTAAACAGCACCTGATTTTTCAGGTGTTCTTTGAGGACTTTTTGAATAACTTCCGGTTCATTTGGGTAACGCTTTCCGGTCACATTGGTGTAAACCGGGATTTGTGGCTCATTGAAAGTGACTTTCTCAATTGCTCTAGCAAAAGGTTGTTGGGCATAATCCACTAGTGGAGTGTGAAAGGCTGCGGAAACTCCCAGCAAGATGGTAGAAAATCCTTGAGTTTTCAGAGCCTCTTCTACAGTGGCAATTTCAGCTTTCGTCCCTGCTAGCACCATCTGATGTGGAGAATTCAAGTTAGCAATGGTGACTTGCGGGAAATTCTGAATTAGTTCTGTAACCTGATTGACATCCCCTTTCACCGCCAGCATCGCTCCCGCATCAATCAGGGGATCTTCTGGTACAGCCATAGCTTGACCCCTAGCTTTGACCAAGAAAAAGTAATCTTTCTCACTCAAAACCCCAGCAGCCCAAAGTGCGGTAAGTTCTCCAAAGCTATGTCCGGCGACAAAATCTGGCTTGAACCCAGTTTGTTGCAATATCTTGTACAGACCAGTGCTAAAAGCCCCAATTGCCGGCTGTGCATATTCTGTTTGCTGCAACACTTTCATCTGGGCAGTCTTTAGATCCAAATCAAACACAGGGTTAGGGAAAACAACCTCCGAAAGAGGCTGCAAACCGTCTTGGCGTAAAAGGCTGTCAATTTCAGCATAAGTCTGACCCAAGGAAGGGAAGTTAATCACGAGTTCCCGACCCATCTCTAAATATTGCGAACCTTGCCCAGAAAATAGGGCAACTACCTTCCCCTCTGTTGCTATGCCGGTTTTGCGGTAGTAAATTCCTTGGGGATGCTCCCAGGATTCTGCTTGCAGCTTGTTTCTCAGCAACTCAATACTTGTTTGCAACAAGTCGCAAGCTTGAGTGAGTGAATCAGCAACAAACCCAAGTCTGGCATTTGCGATCGGAATTTCTAAAGATTGAGAAGCCGAAATCAATTCTGTATAAAGCTGCTCTCCCGTATCGGATTGCAATTGCTGTCCAATTTCTTGAGCACGCGACAACAATTCTTCAGGCGTTGACGCAAATAGCAACACCGGCTGGGAAGGTTTGTGTAAACGATAAGGTTGCTGATGTTGACTTGTGTATTCTTCCAAAACAACGTGATAATTTGTGCCGCCAAAACCAAAAGAACTTACCCCTGCACGTCTTGGCTGGTCATCGCCGCTAATCCAAGGTCTGGTTTCGGTATTTAAATAAAATGGCGAACTATCAATATCTAACTTAGGATGCGGTTTGGTGACGTTAATCGTGGCTGGTAATACTTTGTGGTGCAAAGCCAAAGCCGTTTTAATTAAACTCGCTGCACCCGCAGCAGCTTTTGTATGTCCAATCTGTGATTTGACAGTTCCAAGGGCAATATGTTGTTTTTTGGGATTGTTTTCGCCAAAAACTTCTTTTATCGATGAGAATTCGGCTGGATCTCCAGCCATAGTGCCTGTGCCGTGTGCTTCAATTAAACCGACACTCGTAGGTGAAAATCCAGCATCTTCGTAAGCACGATGTAAGGCTCTGACTTGACCTTCTGGACGTGGTGCATAGATGCTTTTATAGCGTCCATCGCTAGAAGTACCAATGCCTTTGATGACTGCATAGATTCGGTCATTATCTCGCTGGGCATCCTCAAGGCGCTTCAGGACTAACATTCCCACACCTTCACCCAGCATCATCCCATCAGATTCGGCATCGAAAGGTTTGACATTCTCACCTTGGGAAACAGCAGGAGTTTTGCTGAAACACATGTAGGCCATAATTGAGTTGTCGGTGTCAACTCCGCCAGTGATCATCATATCGGCTCGATGCTCAATTAGCTCACTAATTGCCATTTTGAGGGCACCTAATGAACTTGCACAGGCGGCATCTACGACGCAGTTAGTTCCGCCCAAATCTAGACGGTTGGCAATTCTTCCTGTAACTACATTTGCCAGCATACCGGGGAAGGCGTTCTCATCCCACTGCACATATGCACTCTTGATTTTCTCGATGATTTTTTGTGTATCCTCATCGGATAAGCCACTGCCTTTGAGGACTTTTTCCCAAACCGGGTACTGCATTCTCGCAGTCAATGGAACCGCCAATTGCCTACCTAGTGCCACACCTAAGATTACACCGGTGCGATCGCGGCTAAACTGTCGAGATTCACTGTAACCTGCATCTTCCATTGCTGCTTTCGCAACAATCAGACCTAGCAATTGTGAAATGTCTGTGACTTCTAGGCTGTTAGGTGGCAGCCCAAATTCCATCGGATTGAAATTGACATCCGGGATAAATCCGCCTCTTTTACAGTAGGTTTTATCAGGTGTTCTGGGGTTAGGATCGTAATAATCCTCTACATTCCAACGCGAAGGGGGAATATCAGTAATACAATCAACTTTGTGAATAATTTTTTCCCAATATTCCTGTAAATTTTGCGATTGGGGAAATATAGAAGCCATCCCGATAATGGCAATATCGGTTTTTTGCTGAGGTCTATTTATCTCGCTGGTTAGTGGTGCATTCTCAACCATAACTTTTTTACCCTGTATGAGCTTGAGTAGAGCCTGTTCACAGTTGCTCACTTCTTCTTGCAACTGTGCTAAAACAGCTTCAATTCTAGAAGCAGTCATGACTTTTTCTTTACTATTAGATTCTGGAACTGTAGAGATAATGATAAATTTATTATCTCTACAAATAGGAGGAACCCCAATTAGTTTTTACTTAAAAACTAAGGGCTATTGATGCTAAGTGATATACTTTTACTTGAAGAACAAGGAGCCATAAACAAGACTTCAAGAGATTGTAGAGAGGATAATTTGAAGTCTAAATACAGAATTCAGACTTTTTTAATGGAGTATTTCACGCATCTAAAGAATCGCTCTAAATTAGAGATTAGCTTCAACCTTGCAACATAAGTTGTTGAGCTAGTAAGAACTTGGATAGTTTTATTCAGAAAACTTATCCTACTCCGTGTTATTTTATCAACTTGTCGCTTTACTTAATATTAGACTGGTTAATTCTCCATTACAATTGATATGCAACTTATATACAACGAGATAAGTCTTGCTAAATGAAATCTTGTTGATCATAACTTTTTAGGCAGTTGCAAATTAAGGATACTAGATTTTTGGTTGCACATTTGCGGAATATAATTAGGTAATTGAATCAGAATCTACATATAAACTTATACAGAATCTTCTTCTGAATCAGGATTGTTATTTCCTTTATTCGTTATTACCTGATGTTGAGCAGCATCTAATAGCTTTTGCTCAAGTCTACTAATACTAATCCCAAGCTCAGAAGCTTTTTTGCTTTTCCACTCTTCTAGCTCACAATCATGTTGATTGAGCCATTCACGCACCGCAACGCGGGCCATCTCAGCTTTGCGAAGAGTCTGGCGAGCTGAATGAAAAATCAGTCGCTGGTTATCAAAGCTTGGCAATGAGAGCATGAATCGCTGTAGTTTCATTTTATCTTGGGTCTTTGGGGGGCGATCGCTGTCACTCACATAACTATTAAAACTCATTTCAATTAGTATGTCATATAGCAAAAACACATTGCTAAAATTGCATGCAAATTGCATATATGTTTGTTTGATTACTTATTACTCATTCGATAAACTAATAAACAAATGATTTTTAGCTAATGATGAGTTGTCCTGCTAGCCTCAACTCCGGCCTCCATATATCAATACCCGCATGAGAAAATAAGTTGTCTCTTGATAAACCCTGTAGAAACACGCTATCCAAGTTGCAAGAAGTTAAATTTTCCTTAATAATAGCGATTTAGACTAGATGGGTTATCAGTATTTCTCCCAATATCATTGAGTTAAAAAGAATTGTCGGTTGCAGAGCAACTTGCATAGGCAGGAAATGCACTGGCGTTAGAGGTTCAGCGAATTGTTACTCAACCAATTTAAATTTGGGATACAAGTACGTATAATAAAATATTAAGTTCTGAGACGTTGATTTTGCTAGCTAGCTTTTACATCTATCGCTAAGTTGATTTATTTTAAAAAAGAATATGTATTAATCAATCAGTTATTTTGTTTAATTTTTATTCCAAAAGAAGGAATTCTGTTGGCAATGTAACAATAACAACTAGCAACTATATCTGAAGAATGAAAAATTCTGGCAAACAACAGACCCATCACCAAGCAAATACTTATTTAGAACTGCTGAGTAACAGCGAGGACATAACACTGTTAAACAACGATAGACAATTGAAACTATTACCCATATTTTATATCGAGTATTTTGCTAGTTGTTTATCATCAAAATTGTTGCATATGGGTTGCAATTGAGTATCACTCAGTCTATCGTAAATGATTAAATAATGTAATTTAATACTGTTTGTTTAAGAAGGCGGAGAGATACATCAATAGGGAGAATATAAATATTAAATTCACCTGATTACCTGGTCACTCCATAGATTCATAAACGCACAGTATGACAATGCGATTTAATGCGATGACCCGTATTGTATAAAGCGTTCTGCATAATTGACTGTCACGAAAATATAAGATAAGGGCTTGCTGGCATGAGACTATCTGAGCTAGATCCACTCATCCCGCTAATTGAGTTAAGAGAAGAACTCCTGAAGTTACCAAAAGGCTACTCGTTTTATGAAGAGGAACTGGTAGATTTCTTATCCCGACGAAGATGGCCTGAAAGTAATCGCCGCATTGATCGGACAACTTTCTGGCGGTGGAGGAACGATAACGGAATTGAGCATCAAAAAGTATTTAGTCGATTGGATATTTTGAAACTCTGTCAGATATGCGATCACTATCGCATAGATGGAACTCGTAGCGAATACTTAGCGATCGTTAAAAGTAAAAGAGAGGTAGTGCTAAACAAATAAAGCTTCCTCTGGCTATATACATAAAGTACCAAATGGATTTACCAAAAGTTGATTCTACTAACAGATTGATGGAACATCAATACGATTGAATCTGGCTTCGGAAGATCCCCCTAACCCCCCTTTTTAAGGGGGGCAAAAACCTCTTAAAGTTCCCCTATTTTTAAGGGGATTTAGGAGGATCTACAACGATTTTGGTTTTTCACAGGGATGTGTGTAAACCGTAGCTTCAAAAGAGGGGTTTAATTCCCTCATTTGAATTAAAGTGTTCATCCAAACATGATATAAGGTCTATTTTCATCTCTGCTGTTTCTGAATAATTCGGAAGCGCCTTGTCTTTAGACATCGCTAAATTGGAAGAGATAATTATGGTACAAAAACAAAAACAGTCATTCATAAAACCTGTAGGTTGGTGGACGGTTGTGTTAGCAACCACTATGACTGTAGCTACTGGTGCAGTCTCTTTATATACCTTTTCACGATTTCAGTTGGCCTCGAAAGTGGAGCCTATCCCAAGTAGTCCTCCTAAAATTACTTCTATTGCAGCCTTAGGACGTTTAGAACCTCAAGGAGAGGTTATTCGTCTGTCGGCCCCAGAGTCGCAAGGGGGTGTAAGAGTCACAAA
This sequence comes from Nostoc sp. UIC 10607, assembly GCF_047228265.1. Lineage (NCBI taxonomy): Bacteria > Bacillati > Cyanobacteriota > Cyanophyceae > Nostocales > Nostocaceae > Nostoc > Nostoc sp. UIC 10607. The sequence goes on from NZ_JBIQNW010000014.1 coordinate 56,438, forward strand.
ACTCATGGTAAAAAAAGGAGACAAAGTGCGACAGGGGCAAGTAGTTGCAATTCTTGACAGTTACTTTCCTCGTCTTGCAGCCCTAGAAAAAGCCCAACAACAAGTCCTAGTTGCCCAAGCTAGTCTTAACCAAGTAAAAGCTGGCGCAAAAGCCGGAGATATCTCTGCACAAAAAGCAACCATTGCTCGTTTGGAAGCTGAGTTGCGTGGGGAAACTTCTGCTCAACAAGCAACGATCGCTCGCTTAGAGGCCGAGTGGCGTAATGCTGAAAGCGAAAATCAGCGATATCAGCAGTTATACAAAGACGGTGCGATTTCAGCCTCTGATTCAGATACTAGGCGTTTGCGAGTAGATACAGTTCAACAGCAACTCAATGAAGCTAAAGCTTCTCTCAACCGCACTATGGAAACTCTTCAAAAGCAGTTAACTGAGGCCAAAGCCAGACTAAAGAGTATTTCTGAGATTCGTCCTACCGATATAGCAGCAGCACAAGCTGATGTCGAAAGTGCAGTAGCCTCAGTTAATCAGGCTAAGGCAGAGTTGGATTTAAGTGTTGTGCGATCGCCTATAACCGGGCAAATCATGAAAATTAATGCTTGGCCTGGAGAAATTATCGGCACTACGGGAATAGCTGATTTAGGTCGAACACAACAGATGTATGTGGTAGCAGAAGTCTATGAAACTGATATTAAAAAAGTGCGTATAGGTCAGTCGGCCATTATTACTAGTGATGCTTTACCAGGGAAATTACGAGGAAAAGTTGCAGATATTGGTTTGCAAGTTGGCAAACAAAATATCTTTAATAACAATCCTCAAGCAGACACAGATAACAAAATAGTTGATGTAAAAATTCGTATTGATAATCTGGAAGATAACCAGCGAGTGGCTGGTTTTACTGATTTACAAGTGGAGGTTATTATTAATATTTGAAGATTTCAAAGATAGCTTTGTTAACTCACTAAAAATCCTTGTACTACTTAATACTATTCCTTAATTGGCTACCTTTTTATTCTCTACCAGATGCTACACTATCGCTAATTAGGAAGTACTGATAGATTCTTGATTTCAACAAAGCATTCTTTCTTGATTTAATCTAATTTATATCTTTGAGGTTTACTAAATGATTCTCAATATTCCCCTAGCTTGGCTACAACTAGTCCGGCAAAAAATTCGCTTTATTGTAGCTTTAGCAGGGATTGCTTTTGTTGCAGTTTTAATGTTTATGCAAATTGGTTTTCAAGCTGCCCTCTATGACAGTGCTACGCAATTGCATAAGAATCTAGATGGAGACTTATTTTTAATTAGTGCTCAATATAAATCTCTAACTTCAAATCAAAGCTTTTATCGTTCAAGTTTGTATCAAATATTAGGTTTTGATAGTGTAGAATCAGTTAGCCCTTTATATGTGCAATTCGCAAAATTTAAAAATCCTAATAACGGTCTGAAGTTCCCACTATATGTCCTAGGCTTTGACCCAGTTAAATCAATCTTTAAATTCCCTAATATCGAAGAAAAACTCAACTTAATTAGAATCCCTAATATCGTCTTGTTTGACCGCGATTCTCGACCAGAATTTGGAGCGATCGCTAAAGATTTTGAGCAAGGTAAAAACATAAAAGTTGAAATATTCAGCTACACTGGATTAGTTGGCTATAAAGTTAAAATTGGTGGTTTATTTACTTTAGGGCCTTCCTTTGGAGTTGATGGTAATTTAATCGTTAGTTCTTCAACTTTCCTCCGAATATTTCAAGATCGTCCAGTACAAAAAATAGATATAGGATTAATTAAGCTCAAACCTAATGCAAACCCTGAAAAAGTTTTGGCAGATTTATCAGCCAAGCTCTCCAAAGATGTAAAAGTAATTACCCGCAAAGACTTTATCGCTATGGAAAAAAGCTATTGGTCTCTCAGAACACCCATTGGGTTTGTATTTAATCTGATGGTGTTAATGGGGTTTGTTGTTGGTGTAATCGTTGTTTATCAAATTCTTTATAGTAATATTTCTAGTCATTTAACTGAATATGCAACCTTAAAAGCAATGGGATTTAAAAATAAATACCTATTAAGTGTAGTTTTTCAACAGGCTTTAATCTTAGCATCCTTAGGTTATGTTCCGGGTTTAGCTATATCTATAGCCCTATATGATGTGTCAAAAAATGCTACTAAGTTACCAGTTATCATGAGCACCGATAAAGCAATTTTAGTATTAATCTCGGCAACATTAATGTGCTTAACTTCTGGCTTTTTATCTACGAATAAACTCCGAAATGTAGATCCAGCAGATATTTTTTAATTTGATAACATTTTATACCATCATGAAAACAAAATTTATTGTTAGCATAAATGATCTGAATCATTACTTCGGCGAGAAAAAAGTACGGAGTCAGATATTATTTGATATTAATTTTAATATCAGATTTGGAGAAATTGTGATTATGACTGGGCCATCAGGTTCAGGAAAAACAACTTTACTGACTTTAATTGGTGGGTTACGCTCTGTCCAAGAAGGAAGCCTTAAATTTTTAGGTCAAGAGCTTTCTGGAGCTACTAATGAGCAATTAGTTAAAGTCCGCCGCCATATTGGCTATATTTTTCAAGCTCATAACTTATTAGATTTCTTAACAGCTAGACAGAATGTCCAAATGTCACTTGAACTGCATAAAAATATTCCCGAATTGGAAGCTCGCAGCAAAGCCGAAGCTATGCTCAATGCCGTTAATTTGGAGAATAGAGTTAATTATTACCCATCTGATCTCTCAGGTGGACAAAAACAACGGGTAGCCATTGCTCGTGCTTTAGTAAGTCATCCGAAATTAGTTTTAGCTGATGAACCTACAGCTGCTTTAGATAGTAAGACAGGCCGAGATGTTGTCACCCTGATGCAGAAACTAGCTAAAGAGCAGAATTGTGCCATCTTAATGGTCACTCACGACAACAGAATTTTAGATATCGCAGATCGCATAATTCATATGGAAGATGGTTATCTGGTCAAAGAAGTTTCGTGATATACCAAATGGGTGAGAACTAAATGCTTCTATATTCTAAATATATCCTTGGGAATACCATTTTAGTTTAATACTGGTACAAATTATCAGTAAATAAGCAGAGGGGAAAGAATTTGTATCAGTCAGTAATTAAAATTAGATAACAAACTAACTGACAATAAACATATTCCTTAAGTCTAATGTCAAAACACACCTGGAGTATGAAGTTATAAGTTTTCAGGTGAAATAGGATTGTAGAGTATTCTTAATCTAGTTTCAACCGCTAGCAGGATCTGGCTGCTTAAAATTTCTATTCTAGTAGATTTCTATCTTACTAACTAAAACCTAATGCTAATAAAGTAATTAGATTTCTTGAGATCAAAATACTGTTTAACTTAGCGATCTCTTCTACTTATCAAGTAGGCAGGTGTGAATAAATAAAAGGTTTATATTGTCTCTCTTGGGGTAAGCAAGCTATGCGTCAAGTATCCTAGAGTTGGTTTTATGCCTTATTATAAACCACCTATTATGATTAGGTATTATAGTTTAATTTATTACTGCCTCCTTAGTTAATACATCTAAATAAGTAAATCAAAAATTGTGGTTTTCATTATAGATGGATAAATAGTAGGAAATTATATGGTTGAAGACATTGTTTTTTGTCTACAAGAAGCAGCTTTATACTTTATATCAAAAAAATACCGGACACATAAAGATCCTTCTGAATGTTTTGTGAACCCTCCCTGTGGATGTGCCAATCCTGGGCATACTTTACAGTGTGAAGATTGCACTTATCTTGAAGCCTGTTTGTCTGATTGCAAGCTCCAAAAAACTTCATTATCTTCACGTTCATAAAGTAAGTTTAATGCCAAATTAATTCCTGCGATAGAATTGGTTTTACCCCTATGGTAGAAGTCTGGCAAAAAACTAGCTGCTATCCTGAGTAAGAATGACAAAATAATTCACAATAAGTAGTAATTAAAAATCATAATATAACAAGTGAATGTAATTTTTATTATAAATTTAATTATTATTCCTTGGATGTTGTGAACAAGCGGCTTTGAACCTGGGTTCCCAATTATGAATTAGTAATTACTGATTATGAATTAGTTTGATTATGATGAATAGAAAATTGTTGTGGGAGCTTAAAATGCTTTCAATTTTTCTAAAACGAAACTAGGTAAAAGACTCCTCAATCTGTCTTGTCAAAATTTATCTGATTTAGCAGTGGATTGAGTAGGCAATATTGGTTTTGAAAATCAACCACAGAAATCTAAAACATAAAAGGAACCATAACCATGAAGCCTTTTGATTTATCTAAAGCTGTTTTGGCTACTGTCTTTGCCATCAGTTTCGCTTCTCTCTCCTTACCACCTTCTGTTTATGCCCAAAGCGGAGGCTCCGGCAGTGGAAGTTCCAGTGGTGGCAGTAGCTCAGGTACTGGCACTACTGGAACTAGCACTACTGGAACTACAGGTACTGGCACTACAGGCACTGGAACCACTGGAATTGGAACCACAGGCACTGGCACTACAGGCACTGGCACTACAGGTACTGGAACCACTGGAATTGGAACCACAGGCACTGGCACTGGCACTACAGGCACTGGCACTACAGGTACTGGAATCACAGGTACTGGAACCACAGGTACTGATCCCACAGGTACTGGAACTACAGGCACTGGAACCACAGGTGCTGATCCCGCAGGAATTGGAACTACAGGTACTGATCCCGCAGGAATTGGAACTACAGGTGATACCACAGGCACTGGAACCACAGGCACTGATCCTACAGGCGCTGGAACTACAGGTACTAACAGGAATACAGGAATCACAACTTACCAACAAACTAGCGATCGCGGTTTCGATTGGGGATGGCTAGGTTTACTTGGTCTAGGCGGTTTAGCAGGTCTGGCTCGTAATCGTCAAAAAGTCCGGGCTTATAGGGATCCTAATGAAGTGACAAGTTCTCGTTCACTCTAGGCAATCAGGTATTAGGCATTGGCAACTAGTCACATTTGATTAGTGAGCGTGGGCTTTGCTCAGTGTCCACGCTCATTTTGGACTTTTCTAAGGAGATAGGTTTGTGCAATGTCCTAAAATTACTGATTATGCGTTGACAATTTTCCATGCTATTTGATGCATTTAAAAATCGTAAATCTCCTAAAATCGGAATCATCAACTGTTCCCCAACCTGGCGCGTAGCTTGGGGAACAGTTGATGCAAATTATGAAGATATCGCTTGGCGAGATGAAAAAATTTCTGTAATTCTACCACGCACAGATTTTGGATTTATAACAGATAAATTAGCAATCAGTTCTGGAGAAAGATTTGTTGTTGTTGGTGATGTTTGGTTAACTAACCAAGTGCAGTTGCTGCAAAAGTTAGGAATTGAACCGGATAACTTTAAAGGAAGTTCTCTGCAACTAATTGCCAATCTTTGGGAACGATGGGGTAATGAAAGTCTTAGCCAACTTGTGGGGATATTTGCGTTAGTGGTTTGGGATAGAGAAAAACAGGTGTTGCGGTTAGTCCGCGATCGCATCGGTGTTCGTACCCTCTATTACACTACCACTGGTTCGGTTCGTTGGATTGCGCCTCAACTGAGAACTTTATCACCCTATCGTTCATCTGATTTAGACTTGGTGGCGTTGCGAGATTATCTTTGTTGTGCCTTTGTTCCAGGAGAACGAACGCTTTGGGAACAGGTGCGAGAACTGCGACCCGGAACCGTTTTAGAATTTCCTGACTACAAAGTTAAAGCTTATTGGCAACTTCAAGAAAAGATTATAGGGATAGATCAACCCTTAGCATGGCATGGCGATCGCTTGCGAGAATTACTAGACCAAGTTGTTCAAGAATATTTACCACCAGCCAATCAACCCGTTGGCGTTTTTCTTTCTGGTGGTTTGGATTCTAGCGTTATCACTGCTTTAGTAGCAAAATTCCACAAAGCACCAGTTCACACCTTCTCGATTCATTTTGGTTCTGAATGTCCCAATGAATTAGAATTTTCTAGTCTCGTCGCATCCCATTGTCAGACGCAGCACCACATTTTGGAAATTAGTTTTAAGGATATGTGGGAACGCCTACCGGAAACAATGGCCTATTTAGATGACCCCATTGGCGACCCACTGACTGTTCCCAACCTTTTGCTGGGACGACTGGCAAGAGAAAGCGTAGAAGTAGTTTTAAATGGTGAAGGTGGCGACCCCTGTTTTGGTGGGCCAAAAAATCAGCCAATGCTAATAAATAGCTTATATGGATCTGTTACCAATCAAGATGCATTGCAAGCTTATTTAATTTCCTTCCAAAAGTGCGCTGTTGACTTACCGCAACTTTTAAAACCAGAAGTTTGGACAGCAGTACAAACAGCACCTTGGGTTTTTGAAGAAGATTTATATTCCCAAGCTAACTATCTCAATCGTTTGATGGCAATGAACATCAAATTTAAAGGCGCTGACCAAATTCTGACGAAAGTCAGTAACTTAACTCAAGCCGCCCTTTTGAACGGTCGTTCTCCTCTGTTTGACCAACGAGTAGTAGACTTAAGCATGGAAATTCCTCCAGAGTATAAGCTTTCTGGGGTGGAAGAAAAGGCAGTCTTAAAACAAGCGATTGCAGATATTGTACCAGACGCAATTATTCATCGTCCCAAAAGTGGCATGATGGTGCCAGTACAGTTAGGATTTCGGAAATATTGGCAGCAAGAAGCCAAAGATTTATTGCTCAATCGAAATGCGGCTATCACTCCTTATTTGAACCAGTTGCCAATTCGCAATTGGTTAAACTATCAAGGAGATACTTGGAGTCGTTATGGTGTAAAACTGTGGTTACTTGTGAGTTTAGAAATTTGGTTACAGGTGAATAAAAAAGAATAGTACTGAAAGCAAGAAAATAATACACGCTGACTAGTTCAATAATGCAGAAGGCAAGATAGGTTTTAATTTTTTCAACTAGATAGTTATCGGCTGACCTGAGAGGACGTTTGAAAAGTTATTTGTGATGTATTAAAGACTTGTAGATCCTCCTAATACCATTTCACTAAAACCCTGATACATATAGATTTCGCGTAGGGGCACGGCAATGCCTGCCCCTACCAACGTATTTGTATCATAATTAAAGTCAAACAGTATAAATCCGCCGAAAAACTGGGGGACTTTGATTCCATCCCCCCTTTTTAAGGAGAGTTAGGGGGGATCAATAAGTGCCTAAAATACAAGCAACTACTCTTCAAACAACCTCTAAGTATTTTTATCATGTCTTTATCTAATCTTTAATTTATCAATCAGTAATCCTAGGTAAGATGTATTGAGTAAAATACAATTTCATCTTATAGAGGCATATAAAAAAAGTTCAATAACTAACTTGAAAATACAAAAATTGCGTGGATAGCATAGACATAAGAGGATGTTTGAAAGTGTTTAGCTTTAAGCTCATCCCACCCCAAAAAGCAAGTGGGCTTCCTGCCGCCTTGGTGATTTTAGGCACTTATCGATCACCATAACTTTCATTTTTAAGGGCAAATTACGAGAATATAAACCGTTTTATAACCAACAATAGGACTTTTACAATATCCTCTAAATATATAGAAAAAATTCTAACTTGATTACGCAAGCTGTTTAAAATCTAGCTGTAATATTAGGTTTAAAAAAGTGTTTTTTAACAAAAATTGCTTTTGATTACCAATTTATATAGCTACCATGAATAATCTAGTTTATTAAAAAATATCAGCCAAATTGGAGAGAAATCTAACATGAAGAATACTTGGAGGCATTGGATTGCGATCGTTAACCTAGCTGCGATATCTACGACGGGCTACGCCTACGCACTAATGCCAACGCTAGTATTTTTAGCATTCTCTCATCGGGCAATCGCTGACGATCCAGGAGCATGTTACATGGTAACCTCCTCTGGTAAAACTGTTGGATTGGAAAGGCTTTGTGGCAATATAGCCGCTCCTTCACCTTCAGATAACAAAGTTTTTCGAGTCTCAATCAAACGCCGCTTTGGTGGAACTCCTGTAATTGATGTTACCTTCGATGACAAAAAAACCTTTGAAATGATTGTAGATACAGGTGCTAGTGGAACCGTTATCACTCAAGATATGGCGAATACACTTAAACTCCAGGCTACAGGTACAATGCAAGCCCAAATTGCCGATGGTAGCGAAGTAGAATTCCCCACCAGTAAGGTAAAATCTATTGCAGCAGGTGGAGTTACAGCCAATAATCTTCAGGTTGCGATCGCACCAAAAGCAAGCATCGGCTTACTGGGCCACGATTTCTTTGGCAGCTATGATATTAAGATTCTAGAGAAAGAGGTCGAATTTCATCACCGCTAATGTTCGCAGCTAAAAACGTAGTATCCTACATTTTGGTATCTAAAAATAAGTCCAAAATCATGAGGAGAAATCCCATAGGATTACTAGTTAGCGGAGTGATTGTCAACTCATGACTAAGCTGATTGAATACGAAGAAGCCAGCGACGAAGTACGTACAGTATATGACGACATCCGCGCCACACGCCAGAATGACTATATCAATAACTTTTGGAAAGCTATAGCCAATCATCCCCCTACCTTGCAACGAACTTGGCAAGCAGTGAAGGAAGTGATGACCAGTCCTGGTGAGATTGATCCACTGATGCGCGAACTAATTTACATCGCCGTGAGTGCGACGAATGGCTGTGAGTACTGCATCGCCTCGCACACAGCAGGGGCGCGTGCCAAAGGTATGAATGATACCATGTTCGGGGAACTAATGGCGATCGCAGCCACTGCCAACATGACCAATCGCCTCGCCAACGGCTACCAAATTCCGGTGGACGAGAAATTTAAGACGTAGGAATGTAGGCTTGTCTATCCCTGCTTAAAAATAAGGTTTAGTAGAATTGTTGACTATGCCAAAAGTTCAGATTAACGGGATTGATTTGTTCTACGACATTAAGGGAAAGGGTGAGCCTTTGCTACTAATAGCTGGCTTCCTTTGCGATCATGCCTATTGGTCGCTGCTTATGCCATCGCTGGTTTCGCAGTATCAAGTTATTCGCTTAGACAACCGAGGTATGGGGCGAAGTTCTGCTCCTGAGAGCCAGTATAGTCTCAAACAAATGGCTAGTGACGTTGCAGCACTGCTCGACCACATTGCGATCGATAAGGTGCATCTAGCAGGTCATTCAATGGGTGGTCAGATAGCCCAAGAGTTAGTGTTAGCACATCCTGAAAAGGTACAAAGTCTGATGCTACTTTCATCCTTGGCTAAGGGTGATAGATTGTTTAACAGCATCATTGAGACTTGGGGCGAACTCTGCGGTAATGTAGACCTGAAACTTTATGAAAAAGTCGTATTACCCTGGATATTTACAGATACGTTCTACTCGATTCCTGGGATGATCGAAGGACTGATCGAATTTGCAATCAGATATCCTTTCCCGCCTGCGACTCATTCACTCAATCATCATAGCCAAGCCATGCTTGACTTTGACACAACAGACCGCCTTCAACAAATTCATTGTCCTACCCTAGTTCTAGTCGGTAAACAAGACATTCTCACCCCGCTAAAGTTTTCCCAGCAACTTGCTCAAGGCATTCCCAACGCTGAACTTTTAGTCCTCAACGGTGGAGGTCATGGCTTCTTAATTGAGTCGCCGGATACTGTGGTTTCAGCCATGCTTAACTTCTTGGGGAAGTTGAAGCCAGCTTACATAAGATAGCCTTCTACATAGCTGAAAATTTTGTATTTAATCCTCTTGAGAGGATTTTAGAATGCGCTTGGTGTGAATTGCACTTTCATGATGGAGATGTAATTGACATTGCCATGATGAAAAAACTGCAATTGACCTTAGAGGATGTTTGGAAAGTATTAAACAAATCAATTAGGCGAGTCTTCTCAGCATTAACCGAATCATTGCGATCTGCACAAAGGTTTCATGGGTCTGCGGAAAAATTTCGTAGTCTTTACTCAATCTATGACACCAAATCGATGTCTATTATCTTCTCCAAACTCTTATTTAGTATACAGCTTAAATATTTATCCCCCCAAAGATAGAATTTAAATTATTTTTTACCTATACTGATTATTAATAGCAGCAATTAATCTAAATTTATTCCTTAAGATAGATGATTTTTTTAATTAAATTATTGTTTTGTGAACACAGTTTTCCACTATAAATTTAATACTATTTTTATTATTTCCATAAATTTTTTCAATACCTAAAGCTCTAGTGTTAAACAGCAAATAGGATTACAATAGATTCTTAATTGCTGGATGTAGCAATTTGTACTTGATTAAATTTGAAAGTTATTAAGTTAGGTAAACCGAAAAGTTTAAGTATGTCCTGTAACTTTTCGCTTTACCTTACCCAATAAACTTGGCGAACTATTAGGTAACAAGGAATAATGTTGAAACGTCGCGTAATACTAGCTGGTTTGAGTGTACTTAGCTTAACGTTAGCTGTGAGTACAAAAGTCTATGGTAGTTCCACTAGCGGACCAGATGCTTGGGAGACTGTCTACAATGATGCAGTTGCTGGAGCAACAACGACAATTTCAGTGCCGCTTTTAGGCTTTTTATTGTCAGTTGTCTTACAAATATTCTTCAATTTGGCAGGTTTTTGGGGCGGTTAATTCTTGGTCTCATACCTAAAAAGAATCTCAATAGAGGCTGTTGCAGTGTAATTTTTGGTAATTTCTCAGCCTGCGTAGACGCTCTGCGTCTTGTTGCCAGACATCGCCTGAATAAATCTCTCATTCATTAACGCAGATTATCCCATAGCCAAATATTCCATAACCCGTGAGGACTTTTCTTTCTATGTTCAAACCTCGCACAATTTTTAGTGCTTTAACTGCAATTATCCTAGCGTTTGCCATCAGCACACAGATATATATACAACCCGCACTAGCTGCTGGAGGAACGTGTAATCCAACTGTGGGAAACCTACCTATATGCCCAAGTACCGCACCTTCCGAGTCAGCTAGTTTTGTTGACCCAACAGCAACAATCACCAATCCCACAAATATTACCTTGGGCGAAAAAGTCTACGTCGCTCCATTTGCCCAGTTAGATGCTACTAATGCTCCTATTAGTATTGCGGCAGATTCTAATGCTCAAGACCAAGTGAAAATCACAGCTTCAGGAACGGGAGTGGAGATTGGCGAGCGTGTCATTATGGCACACATGGCCGTTGTCAAAGGTGCAGCCAAAATCGGTACTCAAGGTTCTACAGGGCCTTTTACCGACACAGTTACCAATACTCAGTTCAGCAACACTGTTCCAGAGACTTTTCTCGCCTTCAATTGTGAAATAGATGGTGCAACTATACAAAGAAACACAGTAGTCAACTTTCTGGCGCGAGTTGGCCCTGGCGTTATCTTACCTGCTGGTAAAGTTGTCCTGCCCGGTAAAAACGTTACAACTAATCTACAAGCTACTAGCGGCAGTTTAGGGAAAGTAGTCAACCTGACACAAGCAGACGTTGCATTAATGGAAGGCATCATTGAAGTCAATGAAGCATTTGCCAAAGGTTACACAGATTTAGCTAGGGCAGACTTGACAAACTTAACAGGAATTAATTATGCTCCCGTCACCTTCTTTAATTCTGGAGGTCTGCCGCAGATAGGTGGAAGTCCAACTCGTGATCCGAACTATCGTAACCGCATTATCGGTAATCTTACTTTCCAAGATTCTTTAGCAACACTCAACCACAAACTAGCTAATAGAATTTCGCTACGTGCTGATGAAGGTGAACCTTTTAATGTTGGGTCAATTGCCGGTATGGCAAACGATGTTGTCTTTCACGCATTAGAAACCACTAGTTTGACTCTTGGTAATGGAGTTGGTTATGGACCTCGCGCTCTAGTTCATGGCGGTAGGCAGGTTGTCAATGGTGTCGCTAATGGCCCTGAAACTAGCATAGGTGATGCTGTAGGGCTAGGGCCGAACTCTGTTATATTCCGCGCCAGCATTGGCAACAGATCAGCAATTGGGCAAAGAAGCGCAGTCTTCAACTCTACAGTAGCTCCCAGAACGCATATCCGTTCTCGAACAATCTATGCAGACAACGGCAACCTAATTTTACCTGTGGAGTGGTAAGCAACTGACTTTTGCATCATGATGAATCGAAAAATATTGTCGGTGCAATTACAATGCCTACGATTGATTGTGCTGTTCACTTTGATATTCGGATTGATACTAGGTGTTGATGACAGTTCATCTATAGCTGCTGAAACCACCTCAAATCAGCCTCAAGTGGTACAACCTTCAGTCACCGGACTTGTCTCTACATTGTCGGATGAAGTCGAGGAATTACCATCAGACTTAATTCGCTGGTCAACTTACTGGCAACTTTGCTGGGAACCATATCCTGAAGCTAAAGAGTACGAACTACAAACGGTACTTGTGGAAGGGAAATCTCCAAAGTTGAAACGTCAAAGCGATCGCTGCTTTCGTATACAAGCTGCATCTAATGAAAACCAAAAATCACAAGGATTACTCAACCGTGATTTAATCTTGTTAATGCATAAAATTCAGCTTGGTTATCGAGTGCGAGCCGTTTTAGATAACAACCGCGTCAGTGAATGGTCTCAAGTAATGGCAGTTGGTGCGACTACTACCTCTGAATTGAATGGTACCTAGAACACCTGTAATAGCGCTTGTGGTACTAAAGATAGCACCGGGAGTGAGTTTTTCTAATGTTTGTGGTGGTATCCTCGCGCGAGGATACCCTAGTAAAGGTGCTTGTCCTTCATAAAAGAGAGATTTTCTCTGATGAGAATAGCTTGTGCTATTTGGGAGCGCAATGGATCAATGAGAATTGCGAAACTTTGGCTATCCATTCAGTTGAATAGTGGGATTTTAGCTTTTAAACTCATCATGAAAAACGAGAAGATTGATAAGAGTCCCTTGAATTAGTTCGTCACATATACTGGTGTCGTTAGTACATACACCATGAATGCCTAACTCAATATACAAATCTGAGACAGTAATAGTCATGCTTCCCTTTGAACCATTGTTTTGTCCTTGTTGTACTCCAGCCATATTACATTTGCTGACTCAATCCGACCTAACTCAGCACCTACTCCAATTAAAAACAAGGTCAGTTTCTGCGCCTATTCAGAAGGAATCAAAAACAGTAGCAGCGATCTCTCTATCCGTAGCAGGGAAAACGTCCAGAATGGATGGTCAAAATATCAGCAGGTAAACGAAAAGCCCTCGTGGTTTGTCGTCAGTGTCACGAGAAAATCCAATACGGACGCTACGATGGTGAAGCTCTCAAACGTTTTGATTACTGGAAAGCTACGTGATACGGAAACGGTCATGCGTAGTTTGGAGGGGGGTGGTTGGAAAAGTGCCAATAATAATGGGAACTCGCTGGCTACCTACCCTACTTCATGCACGGTTTCGGATGGGAGAGGGGTAACATTACTCTTACCCCTCGACCTATCTAAATATGAAACTCTATTTTAAAAACCTCGTCTTCATCACTCAAAACGTCAAAAATAAAAGCGATCGCTCCTTTAAACTAAAGAGCGATGCCTGCGGTGGGCTGCGCCCACGCTAATTTTTAGATTACAAAATACAGCTTAAACAGCAACAGGTTCCAACAATTTGATATCAGAGAAGATAAATTCCTGAATAGATACTTGTCCTGCTGTCTCAGTGCGAATCTCCCGACGATTTAGGATGAAATAGTCACCAACTTTTTCATACTCATCTGTAAATTCGCTTCTACCGCCCTTTTGTTCCCCAGTTTTGGGGTCATGGTACACAGAGTCATAGCGGTGGGATAGGTAACCTTCCCCAGTGTCGTGACTGCTGAAGGTGTCAATGGTCACGAAAGTACCGTGGATTAGACGGTGAACATGGCATACTTCATTATTGCGGACTTTATATTTATCGCCCTCAGCCTTACCACCAATTAAAAGCTCAACTGCACCAGTTTCGTCAGTTTTACCATAACTAAACGTATTGGCGCTGTGGGTGTCTTCAAAGCTGCGGCGGACGCGGTGAATTGCTATCTCCCATGCTTGACCATGAATTGCCTTTTGGGCTGGCTCATCATCTACATCTAAAACTTCGGCTTTGAGATTAGCACTGATGATTACTTTGCCTGTAAACACCTTATCATCATGCTTAAAGGTAATATTTGCAGTATAACCGGGGAAATTCTTGTCCCAAGTATAGCGGTTTTCATAAGCAGCCCGGAAAAGTTCCTGAGCAGAGAGTTGTGTAACTGTCATGTGCTTCTCCTAGTCGCTACTGTAATTAGCGTTTTAGTTTTATTGGTATTAGCATAGAAGTAATTGTTGAGGCTTGGATAGTCCCCAACTGGGTACACTTATGGTTAATTCTCTCCACGCCGTATTTCATGCGATCGCTAATGTCCAAAATGAGCAAGAATTAAGACTAGCTCTCACGGATAAAATTGGTAAGCATTTTGGTGTGCAAAATTGGGGTATTTATCTTCTAGATGAGCAACCAACGGCCCAAATCGATGTTCAGGGTATTCCGGCAGTATGCTTAGAAAGCAATCCAGTCGGGCGCTACGTGGTTGAGCGTCATGCTCCCGCCCATGAGCAGTTATTATTATCACCAGGAGACTGGAAGCATTTTTGCTCGCGTTCCGATCACGAACACGTAATGACTGGGCCGATAGTTTGCGATGGTCGTCTTGTCGGAACGCTCAACTTGGCTCGTGACAAGGGAAATCCTGCTTTTAATGGCAACGATTTAGCTGATTTGAGTGCCTTATGCATTCATTTATCAGCGAAAATGGCAACTCTACGGGCAAAACCAAAAATATCCAATTCCTTTTTAGTAAGCCCTCTAACAACGCGTGAGTTAGAAATTGCCGAGTTAGTGGCGCAGGGATTGACGAATGCGGAAATAGGGGAAAAACTTTGGATTACGCAAAATTCCGTCAAACAAGCTTTGAAGAGGATGTTTCGTAAGCTGAAGGTTTCGGCGCGTGCAGAAATGGTAGCAAGGCTGCAAGATATACACGTTTCTTGAAGAAGAATGCAGCAATCTTTTAATGAGAGATTCAAACCCGCCACTTTCTTGTTGACCATTAAATCTGCATATTTAGTGGTTTCACTTTGTTCAACCCAACCTACGCAGTTTATGGTTTTTAACGCTACCTGTATTGGCTGCTGATACCAATTCACGAAAATCCTCATACATATAGATTTCTCGTCGGGATATGGTAATGCCCCTACCAGCGTATTTGTATCATTATTAAAGTGAAATGATATGACTCCTGAATTCTTTCTTGATAAAAGGTAATCCAGAGAAGCATAAAACGACGTATTTTTCTTAATTTGAACGATTAAAAATTTTTAGAGTACCGAAGTCCTAAAATCACTAGGGGCTTGGCAACTAAGAGGATTAAATATCTAGTTAATGCTTAAGCCTGGATTCTATTTGTTGCAATCAATTTCTTAACTGTCTTATCTGTCATTGCATTTTCTTGGTAGTGGCGGGAAAATACGAACGTGACAGGAAAAAACATTTGTCAACAATCCAATTATCTCAATAAAGTCTACTATTTGTGAGGAGGAAAATTAATGAGTTCACTTGAGCAAACGCAGACCCATATCTTAACGCAAGGTCAAGACATTCAACTGTCTGGTAATCCTCTTAAAACTAAAAATTTTTCTATTCAAAAAACCCTACGTAATGGAGGAAAAATCCGCTTCAGAATCCGTTATTCCGCCGAACTAAAGGGTTTCTGCCTGCTGGAAGTTTTTCTGATGAGAGCAGAGAATAGAACACAAATTGCTAGCATGACTATCCCCAATGGTGGTTCGACAGCTACCGCTCAAGAACAAGAGGGAGAATTTAGTATTTGGGAGCCAGGAGATTATTACTTCTTTTTCAAAATGTCTTCCAATAATGGGAAATTTTCTATAGAGGATTATCAACTTTATTGGTCAGTTAGTTAATTATTTTTCGTTGAAAACAACAAAAATGTTAGTTAAACTAACAAGAATAAGCTCGATTAACGAAAATGAATATACCTGCGATCGCCTTACTAAATCAGCCAATTTTAAATTAATCAGAATGGCGCTCAAACAATAAAGTTTGATTAGGTAGTCATTGGTCATTGGTCATTGGTCATTGGTGCATATCCCCGTCTCTTTTGGGCGGAAAAACTTTCTATAACGGACTAATTCAAACCACGTTAAAGAGTGAGCGTGGTATCTCAAAGACTAATGACTAATAACTAATGACTCTCGCGTTGCGGTTTGATTGACAGACTACTTTTGGCGCATCAACCCGCAGACTCATCTGCTCACAACGCACAGTTAACCAAGGCTGACCTAAACCTATTCCAGAAAAAGGACTTTCGCTGGGGATTTCTAATTTAGAACCAATCAAACCCAACAGAGACTCAAATTCAGCAGGGAATATTAGCAAATCAGAACCCTTGGCGCTGAAACCAGAGGCACTTAACCCCTGTCTCCATGCCAAGCTTTGCCGATTATAGTTAAGACTACACAACTTCCGGTTTCCCTGATGCACAGTGACATGCTTTCCTTGTTCCCAGGTAAACTCAGCTAGTTCCTTTGGTAGTCCCCAAATTTCTCGACCGCCAGCCACCGAATCAGCATTATCTACATAAATATGGGAAACCCAACCACCGATTTTTCTTTGATAATTAACCAAAGCGGGGGCAACAATTAACTCACTATACTCCAGTACCGAGCCTGACCCGTAATTAGATAAATACACACTACCAAGGGTTTTACCAGGCCATACAGAAATAATTTCTAACTCTAAGGGAATCAAAGGGCGCACTCGGTCAATATTCACTAAATGCAGAGTTTGGATAGCGTAGCCTTGAAGTGTCCAAGGTGCTTGGGGATATGGCATAAGGGAGTAAATAGAGTTAGCAATAAAGTTAAGAATTAAAATCAAGAGTTAGCAATATTACTTTTACTAATAACTCATAACTCCTAAAAAAAAATCCCCACCCAGGCATTTGCTTGGGTGGGTAATATGAGGTGGGACAAAATAATCTTCCCAAAAGAAGTAGGGAATTATTTGCTCTCTGTAAAGTCAGCGTCAATTACATCGTCGCCGCTACCAGAGCTAGATGTGGAACCACCATCTTGGGGTTCAGCACCAGGTGTAGCACCGCCACCAGCTTGTTGATAGATATTGCTACCAACAGCGAATAGCGCTTGTTGCAATTCTGGAGTGAGCTTCTTGATTTGCTCATCATCTTCTTTAGCAACTGCTTCGCGCAGTTCTTTCACTAAACCTTCGACTTTGGTCTTGTCAGCATCGGGAACTTTATCGCCCAATTCTTGTAGCTGCTTTTCAGCTTGGTATGCTAAGGAGTCAGCTTGGTTCTTGCGTTCAATCTTCTCACGCCGTTCTTTGTCAGATGAAGCGTTTTGTTCAGCTTCTCTCACCATCCGGTCAACGTCATTTTTATCCAGGGTGGAAGCGCCAGTTATGCTGATGGACTGTTCTTTACCAGTACCTTTGTCCTTAGCGGTGACGTTAAGGATACCGTTAGCGTCAATATCGAACACCACTTCAATTTGAGGAACGCCGCGTGGTGCAGGAGGAATACCATCGAGGCGGAAGGTTCCCAAGCTCTTGTTATCGTTAGAGAATTCGCGTTCACCTTGGAGGACGTGAATTTCTACGTTGGTTTGTCCATCCACAGCAGTGGAGAAGACTTCCGATTTCTTGGTGGGAATTGTTGTGTTGCGGGGGATAATTTTGGTCATCACACCGCCCAATGTTTCAACACCCAAAGATAGCGGTGTCACGTCTAACAGCAAGATACCAGTTACATCACCAGCTAGTACCCCAGCTTGAATAGCTGCACCAACTGCTACGACTTCATCAGGGTTGACGGTTTGGTTGGGGTCTTTACCCAATACCTGCTTCACAATCTGTTGGACTGCGGGAATGCGGGTAGAACCACCAACTAACACCACTTCATCAATATCACCTTTGTTTAACTTGGCATCCCGAAGGGCGTTTTCCACAGGAATCCGGCAACGGTCGATTAAGTCAGAGCAAAGTTCTTCAAACTGGGCGCGAGTCAGGGTTGTATCCAGGTGCTTCGGCCCATCCTGGGTAGCGGTGATAAATGGTAAGTTAATTTCTGCTTGGCTAACGCTAGAAAGCTCAATTTTGGCTTTTTCTGCGGCCTCAGTCAGACGTTGTAAAGCTTGCTTATCTTTCCGTAGCTCAATGCCTTCGGCTTTCTTGAACTTCTCAGCTAAGAAGTCAACTATTTTTTTATCAAAGTCGTCACCACCGAGGTGAGTATCACCAGATGTGGCTAGTACTTCAAAAACTCCATCTCCTACTTCCAGCACGGATACGTCGAAGGTACCACCACCAAGGTCAAACACGAGAATGGTTTCGTTACTCTTCTTGTCAAATCCGTATGCTAGAGAAGCAGCAGTAGGCTCGTTGATAATCCGTAGAACTTCAATACCTGCAATTTTGCCAGCGTCTTTTGTCGCTTGGCGTTGCGAGTCGTTGAAGTATGCGGGAACAGTGATTACAGCTTGGGTTACAGTTTCACCCAGGTATTTGCTGGCGTCTTCAACTAGTTTGCGAAGAACTTTTGCAGAAATTTCTTCAGGAGCAAACGGTTTACCAGCTATCGGACAATCTAATTTGACATTGCCGTTGCTGCTGAGGACTTTGTAAGAAACTTCCGTAGCTTCGTTACTCACTTCCTCAAAGCGGCGTCCAATAAAGCGTTTGACTGAGTAAAACGTATTTTCGGGGTTCATCACCGCTTGGCGCTTGGCGATTTGCCCAACCAAGTTGTCGCCATTTTTCGCAAATGCGACTACTGATGGCGTTGTCCGAAAACCTTCAGCATTAGCAATTACTGTGGGTTTACCACCTTCCATCACTGCCACGCAGGAGTTCGTTGTTCCTAAGTCAATTCCAACTACTTTTGCCATTTTAGGTGCTGGCTCCGTATAACTACAAATGAATGAATGAGAATATAAAGGACTAAATTTTGAACCAACAGGGTCAATAAATCAGCCAGTTCAGCATGAATACCTTTGTTTTGGCTTTTCTGAAGTTAAAACTCCAGATATGCTGATATATATACTGAAGCTTAGTGTTAGCCAGTCCATGAAGGGTGGTTTCCCGAACCTTGCTTAGGACGGTTAAACTAACTAAATAGTTTTTTTAGTTGTTTCATGGATTGATTTGCCTTCACTCTGTCTAATGTATGAGAATTAATACTTTCAGTAATTAGGGTGAACCGTAACGGTAGAGTGGTGTTTGCCGTCTTTAGAGGTAATAAATTACAGAAACACTGAGGATAGAACAAAATTAAAAGGCGCGTAGGCTAGCAAGAACCGCAGGCATCGCTTCCGTAATTCCGTATATTCAGCAATATTTAGTATTTTTCGTGGTCGTAAATTTGCTGCCATTTTGAATCCACGGTGTGGATGACACAATCGCTGCCGCAATTACCTAGTACAACACGCCGGAAATAAACGAATCATTCCAAATCAACGAAACCCTTATGCTGTATTCATTTTTAATTTTTAATTTTTAATTCCGCATTGCGGTGGTAGCTCTTGCAACCGAAAGTTGTTGGGGATAAATGAGGAGGAGGTAAAATTTATGATTAATGCGAGGAAAAAAGAGTTTCCCAGTCAATCACAGGTGGTCTTTTTCCTTGGTTAACAATTTCAAAAATTTTCCTAGAACTACTTGGTTGGAAAAGGCATTCCACGCAAGCGTTTGCTACGTCAATCCGGCTGGTATCACCCGAAAGTGTATCGCCAGTACCTACGACTACACCGTATTTACCCCCTGTTTTTGCCTTGAGGATGGTGTTGAGGTCGTATGAAGTATAAGGCCCGTCAATGAGTCGTCCTGGGCGGATGATGGTGTGGGGTAATCCTGAATTAATAATGGACTCCTCGCCCTTCTGTTTGGCATCCAAGACACCAAAAGCATTAAGAATACTAAAAGGAAACTGATTTTTACGGAGAATTCCACAGGAAGAGACGAAAACGAATCGCTGCAAATTTCTGGGTGCTGCTGTAACTAGGTTGCTGACACCTTGGGCATCGACCTTTGCTGGACTATTCTTTGCTTTTGCTTCACTAGATTGAGGGTTCAGGAAAGTGATTCCCCATTCAATCAAGTTCGGGGATTGGTCAAACTCCCATCGCGCAGAGGGAAAGGCGGTGGTTCCAGTACAGCAGATAATGTGGGTGACATTTTGTGTTGCGGCTGGGAGTGTAGCTGGCTGGCGGATGTCACCAACGGCAATTTCCACTCTCTGGTTGAACATTTCTTCGGCTTTTGCGGCATTGCGTGTCAGAACACGAACTTTCAAACCCTTTTCCAGTAATTTGCCTACCACTAATTGCCCTACTCCACCAGTAGCACCAGCAACTAGTACCAAATCTTCAACTGAATCAAAAGAATTCATAAACTGCCTTTGAGATGGTCTATTGTTAATCTACTCAAAAAATGCGATCGCAATTCCTATCGGTAAAAATCAACGCGAGTGTTTTTCAATTCATAACTGCGTAGGCGTAGCCCGTGGTAGACATCGCAGTTAGAGGGGAAATTGCGCCCGAATTGTTCGGTTCTACCCCTGTCATCAGTACACAAATAGCTATAACCTCTTAGGTAGTAGTGAAATGTCTACCCTAGACGCTGTTAGTCGCTCTTGAATTAAGGGGTGAAAGCCTGTGTACAAATGGATATTGCCAAGCCTGAGCGAAATCTTGGCTGAAAATCAATCAAGTGTGGCTGAATGTTCACCTGCTAAAGCAGAGCGGCAGTGGCGTGTCAGCCTAGCAGCGACAGAACATTTGCTATTAAATACTTTAGCAGCTGCTTCAAGAGACACAACCCAAGGATTAGTTTTAGCTGCACCAGCACCCTTATTTAGTCAGCCAAAACTAACTCAAAGCCTACAAACAGTAACTTTTACGGCAAAACCATTTAACCCCTTGGCGCTGATGCCATTTCAGATGCCAGATGCAATCGCCTCTGTAAATGAAGAAATCGCTCCCCATGAATCGGTACTTCCCTTAT
Source organism: Nostoc sp. UIC 10607 (assembly GCF_047228265.1). Classification (NCBI taxonomy): domain Bacteria; kingdom Bacillati; phylum Cyanobacteriota; class Cyanophyceae; order Nostocales; family Nostocaceae; genus Nostoc; species Nostoc sp. UIC 10607. The sequence continues at coordinate 77,481 of NZ_JBIQNW010000014.1, forward strand.
TACCTGCCGATCCGCTGGGGACAGAACAGTTTTGTTTAGTTTTTACAGATAAATTTAGATTAGTACTGGTTTTAGAAACCCACAAAAACGGTAAAAAAACCTTTTCATTTTCTTTTGAGCCAGAGGTAGTGCAGCAGGCTTGGCGATCGCTAGGAGCAAGGGTAATGCTTGCTAATCCAGAATTTTTTGCCCGCCTGGATGCATTGGTACAAAAGTATTCTCCGGTAGCACCAGATTGCCGCATCATGGTTCAGTTTAGCCAGTTGTTGCTTCAAGAATTAACAGAAGCAGAAGAGACTAAGGACTCTTTACTAGGAACTGGAGACAAGGAGGACAAAGAAAATAACTCATGCCCAATCCCCAAAGCCCAATCCCCAAATCCTGATGTAGAATTGCTCCAAGCTTTCGCTCACGAAGTCCGCACACCTTTAACAACTATTCGCACCATGACTCGCCTACTGCTGAAGCGGCGAGATTTAGATGCCAGCGTGATCCATCGCTTAAAAATTATCGATCACGAGTGTACTGAGCAAATTGACCGTATGGAGTTGCTTTTTAAGGCAGCAGAATTAGAAACTACTGCCTCGGCAAAATCGTCAAAAGCTCAACTCACACCGATGTCTTTAGATCAAGTGTTGCAGCAGAGCATTCCCCGTTGGGAACAAGCAGCGCATCGGCGGAACTTAACTTTAAATGTTGTTTTACCCCAGCAACTACCAACAGTGGTAAGCAATCCCATGATGCTGGATCAGGTACTCACTGGTTTGATAGAGAATTTTACTCGCAGCTTACCTGCTGGTAGCCATATTCAAGTACAAGTTATCCCGGCGGGAGATCAATTAAAGTTACAATTATCGCCCCAATTCGGGTGCAAAGATTCAAGTAAAGCCACCATCCCTGCAACGCCACCAATTCGCAAAGCTCTAGGCCAATTGCTGATGTTCCAACCAGAAACGGGTACGATTAGTTTGAATATCGCCGCAACCAAGCATTTGTTTCAGGCGATCGGTGGCAAACTGATTGTGCGCCAGCGTCCACACTATGGGGAAGTTTTGACGATTTTCCTCCCCTTAGAAGTTAGCAGTAAGCAGAAGTCAGGAGTTAAATGTTAGATGTCAATAGTCATTAACTATTTTTCAAAATTATAAATATTCACTCTAAATTAACGTGAGTTCAACAAACCTCTCTTTATCTTGAGTCTTAATGATTGCAACACATTCTGGGGTAAAGACGCGATGAATCGCGTCTCTACAAATGGTCTATTTGTTGCATTATTTTTTTAAATTGGTATTACTTCGTAAAACCAAAGAGAGGTTTTTTTCGACTCATTTATACGGATATAATCTCAATAATTTTCGGTTAAGAATATTTGTAATATAAATGCCCGACTTCTCACATAAGTCGGGCATCAATTACCTAAAGATTTGATGTTTAATTAGGTTGATATATTTTTCTGAACAGAGATAATTCATTTCCATCAAATAAGCTTTGTCTCGCAATATACAGCACTTACGGCAGCTATGAGGTACATCCCCAAATCTGAAAGCTTTGATAGGAGAGGGCAAGGAGAAAAACTGTATTGCATAATAGCCGGAAGCGCTGTAATTAAATTTTTCTGGCTTGCCATCTGTAAAAATAGATGCCAAAAATGTATATAAATTCTGGCTAAGAGCCAAGTATACATTTCTACAAAAATCAAAAGGAAAATTATGGCAAGTTTTGAAATAATCGAAAAAGAAAGCTTACGTTTAGTCAAGGTAACTTTGCAAAACGAAACAGTACGGACTGAATCTGGTGCTATGTACTATATACGTGGCAACATTCAGATGCAATCTAAAGCCCCTTCAGCAGGCGGTTTTTTAAAATCCCTAGCCACGGGAGAAAATATTTTCCGTCCTACATATACAGGTACAGGTGAATTATATTTAGAACCTTCTTTATCGGGATATCACATCCTAGAATTAGACGGTAGTGAATGGATTTTAGATAGTGGTGCTTATTGGGCTAGTGATGGCACTGTAGAAGTAGGAATTGAACGAAACAAACTTGTATCAGGTTTAATGGGTGGCGAGGGCTTGTTTCAAACAAAAGTCAAAGGCAAGGGTACAGTGGTAATGGCGGCACAAGGCCCTGTAGAAGTAATAAATTTACGCAATGACCGATTAGTTGTCGATGGAAATTTTGCAATCGCTCGCACAAGTACTTTAAATTATCGCGTTGAGAAAGCTACCAAATCTCTTTTAGGTTCGATGTCTTCTGGTGAGTTTCTCGTCAATACTTTTGAAGGAAATGGTACTGTATTGCTAGCTCCTATACCTTATTGGCAAGTCATGATGCTCCGCCAAATTACCGCCGCGATACCAAAAACTTCTAGCTAAGAATCATCAGTAAACTGGAGAAATTAAGGAATTAAAAACTAATTATTACAGTTGAAATAATTAGCTGTTTATTAAAATTTTAATTCCTTTTATTAACTTTATAAAGCAGATAGATTATGCCTAAATTTGTGATGTTCAACAAAGGCAAAATTGTATAGCACCACAAAGTTAACTTAGGTGATAATCATAACTCATCACTCATGTTCTGTAGCGATCGCTCTTGGGGTATCACCAACGCTTGGCAGTTGCACTGTAAATGTGGAACCTTCATATAATTTACTTTTCACAGAAATAGAACCGCCACAGCGCACCAGCAATTGCTGTACAATTGTTAACCCCAATCCAGCACCACCATAATCTTCAGTTGCTGCTGTACGCACACGATAAAACCGATCAAAGATTTTAGAAATCTCGCTTTCGGCAATACCAATACCTGTGTCGCGGAATTCTAATTGGACATGATCGCCTTGAATTCGGGCACGCACCCATACTTCACCCCCATTAGGAGTAAACTTAATGCTGTTGTGCAGCAGATTAATTACAATCTGCCTCAGCCCACCACTCACACACCAAATAGATGGAAGTTCAGTAGGTACGGTGTAGGCTAGCATAATCCCTTTTTCTTGGGCTACAGGTTGGTAGGTGCTGACTACTCCAGGCACAATATCTGAGAGCCGCACCGACTCCAAAGTTGTTCCCTCTAAATTACGTTCCAACTGCACCAGTTCCAACAAACCAGTAATCAGGGAATTTTGCTGATCGCACTGGGTATTTAACATCTGTAAATAACGTTGTCGCTGCGGGGGTTTAAGATTAGGGGAATTCAATAACGAAAGTGCTGTCTTCATATGAGTCAGGGGTGTACGCAGTTCCTGACATAGATTCTTCAAATATTCATCTTGGAGTTGCTCTTTGTTGTGCAATTCTTGATTTAGCTGCTGCAACTTGGTGGTGCGGACTGTGATGATTTGACGATTAATCTCATCTTGTCGCAGGAGTTGTTTTGCGAACAGCTGATTCATCAGTGCGGCTTGGGGCGCAGTTGGACAAGTAAAATCAACAGGTATTGCGGATGATTCTGGCGCAATCGCCTGTTGGATACCATCTAATACTTGCTGAATTATTCTCCCCTCAACAGTACTTATAATCAGTAACGGCTGGCTTTTATTAGTATTTACCTTCACCGATGTCTGATTTTTGCGTTTTTTAAGTGGTCGATGAGCCAAAACTAAACTGCAAAACTGGGGCGATAACACCATCAGAAAGTTTTCCCGTCGCAGTTGGCTATCTGGTGCTAAGTGAACAGGAACATAATGAGCGGATGAGGAAGATGAGGAAGATGAGGGAGATGAGGAAGATGAGGGGGTATTTTCTTCCCCTGCTTCCCCTGCTCCTTCATCTCCCCCTTTCCCACTCTCGTCAATCTGGCAAGTATAAATCAGACTAGATGCACCTACCGAGGATTGATAACGCGCTAATTCTGATTGCCAAATTTTTTCTGGTGGTAGCTTTACCCATAAAGTGGCTGCAATTTGCTGCTCAATTAGTAAGTCAATTTGCGCTCTCACCAGTGATAGCAGAGTAGCAGGACTGAGGGACAATGGTTTAGGAGGCGCTTGCACACCCATAACCAGTTGATAAACAGACAGATCCTTAGCCAGAGAAACATTCATGAGTCAAGCACAACAAGGATGAAGCAAGAAATAATTCTGTCTTCGATTTTCACCTTTATGTGTGCATTTTTTACAAAATCCCCACGGAAATAAATATTAACTATGAATTATGGGCGATTTTAGTTGTCTAGAGTACATATTTTAGGGGCGTACAGATGTGCGCCCCTAGTTGGAATTAGGCTTGTATGTTCAGCCTTTGGTGTAAAGCGTCGCGTGCGTGTTCTCGATCATCAAAATGGATTTTTTCAGTACCAAGAATTTGGTAGTCTTCGTGACCTTTACCAGCAAGCAACACTCCATCACCGGGTTGTGCTTGTAAAATAGCGGTACGAATAGCAGTAGCCCGATCGCAAATTACAGTTGGCTGAACTGTGTCAGCGATTCCCGCTAAAATATCTTGCAAAATCCGTTCTGGATCTTCAGTCCGGGGATTATCCGATGTCACCACTGCCACATCAGCTAACTCAGCAGCAATTTTACCCATTTTTGGGCGCTTAGTGCGATCGCGATCGCCGCCACAACCAAACACGCAAATCACTTTCCCAGGTATAAACGGGCGTGCAGCTTTCAGCAAATTTTCCAAACTATCAGGTGTGTGGGCATAATCCACAATCACACTAATATCTTGGTCAGGTCTAATCTGTACCCGTTCCATCCGTCCGGGGACTCCAGGAAACTCAGGTATCACAGACGCTACTAACTGCAAATCTAGCCCTAAGTGTAAAACTGCTCCAACGGCTGCGAGAAGATTTTCTAAATTATATTGTCCGACTAGGGGCGATCGAAAAGCTACGTCACCTTTTGGTGTATGTAATGTACCACTGACACCATTTGGCTGGTAATTTAAATCACTCATCCATAAATCGGCGCTGTTGTCGTTGACACTGTAACTCCAAACGCGCTCAGAATCTAACGAGGCAATTAACCGCTTCCCGTAAGAATCATCAGCATTAATTATTGCCCGTCCCTTGAGATAATCAGGGCTAAATAACAACGCTTTGGCGGCAAAGTAATCTTCCATGTCGGTGTGATAATCGAGATGGTCTTGGGTAAGATTACTGAACACCGCTACCTCAAATTGACAACCCAACACTCTACCTTGGGCCAAAGCGTGAGAACTTACTTCCATTACCCCGAATTCACTACCAGCATTTACAGCCTCTGCTAGTTGCTGTTGCAGTTCCACAGCAAAGGGCGTAGTGTGGGCAGCAGTTTGCTCAAAACCTGCCCAACGAGTGTAGAGAGTTCCCATCAAAGCTGTAGCTAGATTAGCTTTGTTGAGCAGAAATTCAATCAGATGAGTAGTTGTAGTTTTGCCATTTGTCCCAGTCACACCCACCAGCTTGAGTTTTTGCCCCGGATAACCGTAAAAAGCACTGGCTATCTGGGCACAAGCTTGAGTTATGTTACTTGCACTGATGACTACAGCCTCATTGGTGGGAGGATTTTTCTGTGCAGCTTCAGGGGAGACGATCGCAGCTACAGCCCCGGATGCGATCGCACTTTGCCAAAATTCCCCACCATCAACCCGCGTTCCTGGCATCCCAATAAACAAATCTCCCACACGACAAGCATGGGAATTCGTCTTCAAACCCCTAACTTCCACATCCTCTAAAGTCGGATGGCTAGGCAATTGTTCAACACTGTCTACCGCTGTTAGTAATTCCCGCAATTTCATTTTGTGAACCTCGTCACCTTCTTGATCTTGCGCTTATTCTGCATTATTTTTTTCTAATTGGCTAAATACTTACGCAACATTTGCTCCAACTGCTGCACACTAGCACGAGGAGAAGGACGTGGCAATAATTTCTCACTCCCCTCCGCTTCCTCTGCGCCTCCGTGGTTCGATAAATAAAGTACTGGCACTTCATACTCATACGCAGCGAACCAATCTTCACGAGTCGTAATATCCCTAATTTCCAACTCGAAGCTAAGATTTTGGATTTGTTCTAGCTTTTCTTGCAAGCCTTCACATAAATGACAGCCGGGTTTACTGTATAAAATTAATCGCATTTGTTAATTACTATGAACATTATTTTACATATCACCAAACGCGAACAATGGGAACAAGCAAAAATCCTCGGAACTTATCGGGGTGATACGTTAGAGTCGGAAGGATTTATCCACTGTTCGACAGCAGCACAAGTTATCTGGGTTGCTAATCGTTTTTTTGTCAATCAAAAGGGTTTGGTAATTCTTTGCATTGATTCTGAACAAGTTAAAGCTGATGTTCGTTATGAGGCTGCGGAGGTAGATAACTTATTTCCTCATATTTATGGTGAGTTAAATATTGATGCTGTGTTTCAGGTTGTTGATTTTGAGGCTGGAGAAGATGGGTTTTTTGTGTTGCCGAAAGAAGTTATAAGTTTAAGATAACGTAGACGCTTCGGCTTGCCGCAGGCTACCGCAGAGGCGCAGAGGGCACAGAGGAGGAGAGATGAGAAGAGAAGAGTTTAATGTGGGTGAGTATGTTGATCAAATGGCGTTATTGTTGGATTTAGAGATAAGAGATGAGTATCGTGATGGTGTGGTGGCAAATTTTGAGAGAATTAGTGCGATCGCTAATCTTGTAAATTCTTTTCCTCTAGCGGAGGATATTGAAGTTGCACCAGTTTTTGAACCATGAATGATGCTGTATCAATCGCTGCTGCTGTGCGTGAAGGCAAAGTTAGCGCAGTGGAAGTTACCAAAGCTGCGATCGCACGAATCGCAACGCGAGATCATCAACTCAACTGTTTTACGGCTGTGACTGCTGAAGCAGCTTTAACAGATGCAGCCCGTATTGATAGGGAAATTGCCCAAGGTAATAATCCTGGAATGCTTTCTGGTGTGCCTTTTGCGGTGAAAAATCTCTTTGATATCGCTGGTTTAACGACTCTGGCGGGATCGAAAATTAATGCAGAAAACCCAGCAGCTAGTCAAGATGCAACAGCAGTAGCGAAGCTGAAACAAGCGGGTGCTGTGCTGATTGGCGCTTTGAATATGGATGAGTACGCCTATGGGTTTGTGACGGAAAACTCCCATTACGGTGCTACTCACAACCCTCATGATTTACAACGAGTTGCTGGTGGTTCATCGGGTGGTTCGGCGGTGGCTGTTGCTGCTGGGTTAGTACCGTTGACGCTGGGTTCTGATACTAATGGTTCAATTCGCGTTCCGGCGGCGTTGTGTGGCGTTTTCGGTTTAAAGCCGACTTACGGAAGGTTATCGCGTGCTGGGGTAGCTTTATTTTCTAGCAGTTTTGACCACATTGGCCCTTTTGCGCGTTCGGTGCAGGATATCGCTACGGTGTTTGATGTGCTTCAGGGAGAAGACGATCGCGATCCAGTTTGTACAAAGCGTCCACCTGAATTGGTTTTACCACAACTAAAACAAGATATTTCTGATATCAGAATTGCGATCGCTGCTGATTATTTCACCAAAGGCGCAGAACCGGAAGCTTTAGCAGCTGTGCAAAAGGTAGCTGATGCTTTTAATGTGACTGAATACGTAACCATACCAGAAGCACACCGCGCCCGTGCAGCAGCCTTTGTGATTACAGCTAGCGAGGGCGCAAATCTGCATTTGGATAATTTACGTAGGCAAAGCCCACCGAAGGTATCGCGTCCTCAAGATTTTGATTCAGCAACACGCGATCGCTTTTTGGCTGGGGCGTTAATTCCTAGTAGCTGGTATCTGCAAGCACAACGCTTTAGAAAATGGTATCGCGATCGCGTTCGGGAAGTCTTTCAAAATGTGGATGTAATTCTTGCCCCAACTACACCAATTTCCGCACCGCTAATTGGTCAACAAACCATGATTTTGGATGGGGAAGAAATTCTTGTCCGTCCCCATTTAGGATTATTTACTCAACCATTATCTTTCATCGGTTTACCAGTTTTATCAGTACCAATTCAGCGCCAAAATGCTTTACCATTCGGTGTGCAATTGATAGCAGCACCATATAATGAAGCGTTAATTTTACGGGTTGCAGCTGCGTTAGAAGACAAAGGTGTAGTTTCAGCACCAGTGATTTTTAATGGCTAATTTGCAAATTGCGCTCTAAAGTTTCTTACTTTTCAAGGCTTTTAAGTTAGGGCAGAAAATTGTAAATATCTACGCAGGAATAATACTATACTCCATCAAAAGCAGCTGGATAAACAACCTTCCCTTTATACTTTTTTTGATAGCCTTGCAGCGGTTTAACCATGAAGACATCCTCTGGTACTGGAAAAGGAGACTCAATTTCATAAACAACAGAAGGCTGAAAGCCAAAACGAGTATAGAAGTGGGGATGACCAAGGACAATCACTATGGCTTCTTTCTTTGCCTCTGCTATTTCTAACCCTGCTTTTATTAGTGCGCTGCCAATACCCTGTCTTTGAAACTGTGGATGAACTGCCAAAGGTGCTAAACCGAGAACTTGTAGTGTTTCTTCACCCACTAAATCAATGTAGCTGAATAAAATATGACCGACTACAACATTTTCAACCTCTGCAACCAGAGAAAGTTCTGGAATATAGCAGTCAGAACGGCGAATTTCCTCCACAAGTTTAGCCTCGTTTTCCTGCCCAAAGGCTAATGTATTCACCTCAGCTATTACTGTGTAGTCAGGCAGAGTTTCACAACGGATATTGATCATTGGCAATGATTAAGCCCTCTAGGGCAAAGCTATTCAACTTTTTCATACCAGATACCTACTCTCTCAAAAGCACTATAAGCAAGCTTCAGAAAATTGATTACTCTCTGTCGCCCAATTATGCCAAATTCTTTATACTCTCTTGCCTCCGCAAAAGTCAGGCGATTTTGGTCAATTATGTTTCTTTCTCTATATGCTAACTTCGGAAAATCTATAACTTTTATCTTATATTTACTTGCTATTTTCTGAAAGTTTGAGTCTGACTCTATATGCTCCCAATCATCGCACAGCCCTAAATTCCTTACCAGAATATGAGGGATTTTCTCACCATAGGTATTCACTGACTGAGCAAACAGGTTGATGCTGTCGTATCCTCCTGTTGATACAAACCATTTGCAAAACATCACTCCCTGCAAATTCCCTAGTTCCATTAATTGATTAGAATCAATCCACCCTTGTACTGCTCTATGCGATTGTGCGGGTAAATTCACAATTACTGGCTTCTCTACCGCCCACTCAAATATTTTATCTGCCTTATCTGCCTGTCGTTCATTCTCACTAAACACAGCATACTTACATATCTCCTTATACACCTCTGCTACATCTGGATTCGATCTATCTGTGTCCACTGGTACAAACGGGATTTTCTTATCCAGACAATACTGAATCATTGTTCTGGTAAAGAGAGATTTTCCTACCCCGCCTTTTTCACCATCTACCAAATGAATTGTCGGCATTACAGCCACCTCTAATACTTATTCAAGTCTGATACATCTTTCCCTGGCTGAGAACTTTTTGGCAGTTGCCGCCTAAGCAACTTGCCCTGTATAAAAGCTACATAGAGTTTACATCCAAGATTCAACACATAATACTCTTACTTGCTGAATCGGCAAAGTATTCCCAAAACAGTTTCTGTATATGAAATTTATGTTCGTCAGTCTCTACCTGCATAATTTTAAGCAAAGTTTATGCCTTTGCTAGGTAATTGAATAAAAATCGGTATAAAGATAATTTACTTATAAGTTAATTGGTGCTAATTATAACTAGTTAATGAAATTATACTCAAGGGTGAAAGACATTATACATCATAAATTTCTGTTGCAATTAGTGCAGGGTAGAGGTAGCGTAAAGTGGGTAATTTGACAATCTTTAATACTCAAACTACTTGGCGTATAGTCATAATCTGTCCGCACGCAACAAGAACGCAAGACACTTAATATATGGTTCGAGAGCTAGAAAGAAAACGCCAGAGTGCAAAGTTTCCTGAAACTGCACCGGCTGCTAATCCCGTATTTTTTAGAACCTATAGCCGCCGGACAAAGGCGGGACTAAGGGAAACATGGGATGAGGTATGCGATCGCACTCTCCTCGGCTTAGTCGAGTTGGGAAAGCTCACTCAAGAAGAAGCTGCCATACTGGATAAGATGCAGCGCAACTTGAAAGCTATGCCCAGTGGACGCTGGCTATGGGTTGGTGGTACAGACTGGATAACCAAGCCAAAGAATTTTTCCGGGGCTTATAATTGCACCTCTACCAATCTCGAAGACTGGAGTGCCTTCGGCTTAATGATGGATCTGGCAATGATGGGCTGTGGTACTGGAGCCGTCCTAGAACCACAATTTATTAACCAGTTGCCCCCCATCCGTAATCAACTGAATGTCACTGTACAAGGTGAAATTGGCAGCACTCCTGTGCAACAGCGACGTGAATATACTCAAACTCATATAGAAGGCAATAACGTCACTATTCACGTTGGAGATAGCCGTGAAGGTTGGGTTGAATCATATCAAGCCCTATTAGAACTCTCTACTGATGAACAATTTTCAGCAGAAGTTGAAGTATTAGTTGATATCAGCGATGTCCGAAAAGCAGGAGAAACTCTCAACGGCTTTGGAGGAGTTGCTAATCCTGTAAAATTGCCCGGACTTTATCAGCGTTGTGCATCTATCCTGAATAAAGCTATAGGACGACAATTAAGTTCAGTTGAATGTTGTTTGTTAATTGACCAAGCTGCTGTAACAATTGTTGCAGGTAATATCCGAAGAAGTGCGGGGATGCGTCAGTTTATTGCTGACGATGAACAAGGAGCTACCGCTAAAGATAACTTATGGCAGCAAGATGAAAATGGCAACTGGCGAATCGATCCAGAGCGTGATGCACTCAGAATGGCAAACCATACTCGAGTTTTTCACCGCAAGCCAACCTTAGAAGAATGTCTTAATGCCGTTCGCAAACAGTATTATAGCGGAGAGGGAGCGATTCAATGGGCTGGTGAATCCGTAGCGCGATCGAATATTGATTTGCTGCCAACACAAGCTCTAAAAGTTGAGTTTTTACAAGCTTATGAACAAGGAACAGCAAAACAGTGGTTAGAAGAACGTTATTCAAATCTTGATGCTAATGAGTTAGAACATCGTTTAGCTCGCTATGGGCTAAATCCGTGTGGTAAGTGATTTTGCCTCACGTTAAAAACCTCGCAAAAACGGGGAAAGCTGAGATGCTAATCCCGTGGTAATCAAAGGAATTAAAAAGTCTTTGACACCGTACAGCGTAGAGAGTGAAACTAGATGACATCAGAAATTTGTGTCTAGAATATAATCTCTCCAAGAGTGTGGGGGCGGATGTGAAAAACACTTTTATTATCTGAAGTCACATCTGCAAAAGGTACGCGGATCTACTGCAAATAATCAAGCAGTAGAACTAGGGGATAAAAAGCCTCTAGGGTAACAAATTTGGAAATCATCGGTAGTAACTTCCACTGCAATTTGTCTGAGGTTCACCTTAATCAAATCGACCCATATAACTACAAAGAACAAGAGGAAGCTTTCACTGCTGGGGCGTTATCTGTAGCAGCACTTTTAAATCACAAATTCCTGGAACCACGCTATCAATACAGTCGTGAATTAGATCCGATTGTGGGAGTTTCTTTTACAGGTTTATTTGATTTCTTTGTCCATGCTTTTGGTGTTGATTGGTTGCGCTGGTGGGAAGCCGGAAGACCTGCAACTCCACAAGGATTAGCTTTCAAGCGTGAGGAAGAAAAATATCTAAGTTCTTGGAGAGATATTGTACATCGTGTAGTTTGGGATTATTGTGATCGCCATAATTTCAAACGTCCAAATCGTTGTACCACAGTCCAACCCAGTGGCACGAAGGCATTATTAACTAATGCTAGTTCCGGATGGCATCCTCCAAAAGCGCAAAGATTTATTCGCCGCATCACCTTCGGCAAAAATGACCCAGTAGCCTTAGCCTGTATTGACTATGGTTACAACGTCATTCCTTCTCAATCAGACAAAGATGAACAGGGCAATTTGCTCAATGATCCCTTTGATTCACGGGTGAGTGAATGGTTAGTAGAAATCCCTGTCTCTGTATCTTGGGCTGATTTACCAGGGGCTGATGAAATTGATGTTTCTAAGTTTTCAGTCTTAGCTCAATTTGATTTTGTCCTCCAGGTTCAACGTTGGTATGTGACTCACAACACATCAGCAACTTTGGAACTTCGCTCTGATGAAATCGAACCTTTAGGACAGCGAATCTACGAAACTATCCAAAATGATGAAGGATATATTTCAGCAGCCCTTTTAGCCCGTTTTGACGATTTGCAATCATTCCCACGTTTGCCATTTGAACCAATAGACAAACCAACTTACGAGCGCTTGAATAGAGACGTGAAAGCACGGCGTAAAACAGATGATTTCTGTGCAGTCTTAAGCCGCTACGATTTAGGCGAAATGGCAGAGGCTGGCCCTAGTGGTTGTGACTCTGATAAGTGTATGTTTCCCGATCAGCAACCAAGCTTATAAAGCGAAGTGAGGTACACCCGAAGTGGCACGGCACTGCCGTGCTACTACACCTGGCGATATAAGATTGTACCGCATCTGAGTGTGAACTGCTATATCAACTTAGGGTAGGAACTATTTATCTATTACAATAAAAAGCAGTGTTTTCATGTGATATGAAAACACTGCTTTTTATATGAACTTAAATTACTCATTTTCCCCTCCTCGGTAACTATTTTAGTGTAGAAAAGCAGCACAAAATTTATCTATACTATGAGCTTTAAGAAAAGGAGTCCGCCAATGAAAGCTTACGAAATTCAAAGTAACGGTGGGATTGATGCCCTCAGGTTAGCCGATCGCACTGAACCAAAACCAACTGCGGGACAAGTTCTCATTCAAGTCAAAGCAACATCCCTAAATTACCGTGATCTGCTTGTCATTGAAGGAGCTTACGGTTCTGGACAGAAATATCCTTTAATTCCCCTGTCTGACGGTGCAGGAGAAGTCGTGGCGGTGGGGGAAGGTGTGACACGGGTTAAAATAGGCGATCGCGTCGCTGGTATTTTTTTCCAAGACTGGATTTATGGCTCTTTAACCAAAGAGAAAATGAAATCCGATTTAGGAGGCGGTATTAATGGAATGCTGGCTGAGTATGTCGTATTACACCAAGATGGTTTAGTGATATTACCTGACCACCTATCTTACATTGAAGGGGCAACCTTGCCCTGTGCAGCAGTCACAGCTTGGCATGGACTAGTGACAAAAGGCAATATTCGCGCAGGTGATAGTATTTTATTACTCGGTACTGGGGGAGTTTCGATTTTTGCTCTCCAGTTTGCCAAAATACATGGTGCAAGAGCAATTATTACTTCCAGCAGTGATGAGAAATTGGCACGCGCGAAACAGCTTGGTGCTGACGAAACAATCAACTACAAAACAACGCCAGATTGGGAAAAGCAAGTTTACCAATTAACCAATCGAACGGGTGTAGATCATGTAGTTGAGGTAGGCGGTGCAGGAACTCTGCCAAAATCACTACAAGCAGTCCGCATTGGGGGACGTATTAGCTTGATTGGCGTATTATCAGGCAGAGGAAATGAAATTGACCCCATGCCAATACTTTTTAAGAGTTTAACAGTTCAGGGAATTTATGTTGGCAGTCGGGAAATGTTTGAGGCGATGAATCAGGCGATGCAACAGCATCAAATCAAACCGATTATTGATCGAGTTTTTCCATTCTCTGAAGCGCCAGAAGCTTATCATTACCTCAAAAGTGCGGCTCACTTTGGTAAAGTCGTAATTCGTAATTCGTAATTCGTAATTCGTAATTTTAAAGAGTTTCATTTATGTTTAAATTGGGGTTTAAATTTCCACTTAAAACATAATTATCAATTACGTTTAAACAGGAGAGAGAGTAGGCGCTAGGTGTTTATATAGTTCCAGTTTCAACATCCTAGCCAAATTCACATGTTAAGACCGTGTTACTGATAGTTACAACTATGTATAATTGAAAACTATCAAAACAAAAGACTACCACTTTGTAACCGCAAATTATATGAGTAACTTTGTTAGCAGTTCAGTTGAAGCTTTGGATAACCTGACTGTAACTTGGGAACGCTTGATTCCCCAGCGCATGGGTAAGGATTCGGCTAGTCGCAAGATCATGGAGCTACATCTTGGACGCTACGAAACTGCAACCAAGTACGTCTTGGGAAAAAGAGTTCTAGACATCGCGTGCGGCAGTGGATATGGTAGCCAAATGCTTCGTGTTGCAGGCGCAAGCAGTGTAGTTGGAGTCGATATATGCTCACAGATTGTGGAATATGCTAAGAAACACTACCATATTCCCGGAATAAACTTCATTTGCGCTGATGCAGAGCAATTTGAGTGTTCGGAGCCTTTTGACGTTGTTATCTCGTTTGAGACGATAGAACATTTAAAAAATCCGACCAATTTTTTAAAACAACTCAGTAATTATTTAACTAGCAATGGTGTATTGATGTTGTCTGTACCACTAGGGGAGACGCGTCATTTTGATCCATACCACCTTCATGCCTTCACTCACGAGCAAATATTTACGCTTCTGGAAACAACAGGTTTTTCTGTAGATTATTACCGTTGTGACCAGTGTTTTTTGACTCGTAGTGAGTTGCTTTACTGGAAACAATTATACTCAGAATCCAGCCCATCGTTTTGGAAATTGCTGTTTACTCGTAAAGGATGGCAGGTAATACATGACCTTGTGTTTCAGGGTGGTTTTGATGCTCCTCAACTGTTGGTTATTGCTTATAAAAAATAGATAGATACACCAATACTGAGCAATATAATCTGTGATTTAGATGGGGTGCGTGCAAACGTCATTATTTGACTAAGTTTGAGGAAGACCTTGTTTAGCTAAAACGTAAGTATTACGAGCATTTACACCCTTAAGCCTTAGGACTTCATTCTTTAGGTACTCGTAAGTCAGTGGCAGAATTTGTTTAAATTAAAAAATGGCTCAAAACATGCAACAGTTAGTAAATTTAGTTAATGACCGTAATCGAGTTTCAAAATTCACCTAATACACAGCAGTATCAAAAAAGTACACTGCCCAACCTAGGGCTAGTTTGTATCACCTCTGACAAACAAGTGCGCTTTCGGACAATGACGCGCACACGATACTTAAAACTTTCCCTTAGCGATCGCAAAAGCGCCCTGAGTGAACTGTATCGGCATAACTTACATCGCTTGCATGATGCCCTCTCATTTTGCCAGCAGAATAAAATTCAGCTCTATCGGATGTCTTCTTCTTTATTTCCCCTAAGTGACTTAGAAGACAAAATCGGCGCAAATATACTAGAGGCAATGAGCGCTGATTTAGCAACAATCGGTCAACGAGCAAATGCATTAAGCATAAGAATGGTGTTGCATCCAGATCAATATGTAGTGCTAAGTTCTGATTCTCCCGAAGTGGTACAAGCAAGTATCAATAATCTAGCAGGACATTCCCGTATACTTGACTTACTGGGCTTACCGCGATCGCCTTGGTCATTGATGAATATTCATGGTGGCAAATCTCAACGTCCTGAACAACTAGTAAAAGTAATTTCCGAACTACCAGAAAATATCATTTGCCGCTTGACTTTAGAAAACGATGAATACGCCTATAGCGCCGATGAAATTTTAGCAGTATGTCAGCAAGCTGGCGTGCCGATGGTGTTTGATGCCCATCACCATATTTGCCACGAAAATTTAGATAGCTACGATCATCCGAGTGTCGCATCCATGTTTTACGCAGCGCGAGAAACTTGGGCAAATCCAGATTGGCAATTAGTCCATATTTCCAATGGTGAGCAAGCTTTCAATGACAGAAAACACAGCGACTTGATTACCGATATGCCCAAAGTTTACCACCAAGCACCGTGGATCGAAGTCGAAGCCAAACAAAAAGAAGAAGCGATCGCCCACTTGCGCTCTTGGTGGCTGATGAAAAATGATTGTATTTAAACTGTAATATGTTAGTCAACGATGACTAATGTTACTCTCGCTTCTTATACGTTGGTTTCTATTTTGGTAATTGCTTCTTGAGGTGAGGCATCATCATCAATTACTAATAAAATCCCTCGTAGGTATTCATCCATCATGGTGACGTTAGTGTAAACCAAATTTTTGATTAAAGCAAAACTGAGGCGATCGCCTGCAATATCAATACTAGTTTTATAGCGAATTTCACCATCGCTAAAGTCAAGTTCAAAGTTGCCAATCATCATGGCGTAGTTGGCACGAGTGAGGAATTCAGCAATGGCTTGTCTTTTGTCTTCAGGTGCGGTGATGGGGCAAAGAGAGTAAAAGATAAATTGCTTATTTTCTTCTATGGCTTTGGCGTAACAGTTCCATTTGCCATTTTTGCCTCCGAATGCGAGTTGTAAGACAGATTCTCCCTGCAATTTTGTAAAGTTCCAGTCGTCTTCAGTAAAGAAGTTAAGTATTTCCTGAAGAATTGTTCTGTCACCTGAAAAGGGTTTCCATTCTTTTGTAACTTGCTGATCAATATTTTTGACAAGTTTTTTCAATTCATCCAGATTGAAATCGGCGAAATCTCTGAAAAAATGAGAAATTCCATCAACAACTTCAGTAGTGGCTTTTTCAGTCACCGCAGACAAATTATTCTGCGTCCAATTTTTGAAGAAGGTTCCTAGTGCATCAGAGATTGGATTAGCTGAACCGGATGCAGCAGCTTCAGCAAGGGTGGCGGGACTGAGGTAATCCCAAAGGGTACGGTAGCCAACATCACCGGATGTTTGCGGTTGTATGGCTAATACCAACAGCCAATTTTCAGTCGCAAATAGGGGATTATCAGGTTGTTCTTGGTTTAGCTTAATGAAATTACTTGATATCTCATCTAGACTGGCAATGTGTTCACTCAGATTTGGGAGAAAATCTGGCTGTAAACTAATCTCAATTTCGATGTCTGTTTCAGATAAAAAATCTTTACTGGAAAGCGGGACACGAATTTCTGGTTTGAGATTGAATAGGGCTTCAGTTTCGATGCGTCGGTGAAGTTCTGCATTGATTTGAAACCTGAGACGACATTCAATCAAATCCTCTTCTAGTTTTGTCAAAGCTAGAGCTAGAGCGTGGATGGGTAAGGGTGAGATGGTGCGATCGCGTAGTGTCACCATCGCGTCTAAGTCACAATTTTCTGTCTTAACTTCCATGCAGGGTTTTTCCCAGCCTAATCAATTTTTTATTTTTGGTCGAGTGAACTAGATAATGAATAGCTACACGCTTATTCGCAAAGGTTTGCTGCTGCTGCGGTGAAGCCTATGTTATGATGTTGAGTCTTTTCGGCCAATGCAGTTTAATCCACTTACTTGTGATAGAGCTATCACACTCAATGTATATAGAGTGATTGCATTATCAAGTTTCAAAAGACAAATTCCTCGATAATCTCTGAGCCATCTCCCTCTTGACTTAAATCTACCTTTCTTCCAACTGAATCTGTAGTAATAGAACCCTTTATATTGATACAAAACAAACTAGATTCGATAAATTTTGACCTTGAAAGGTTGGCTTCAGAAAGATTACAAAAACGTAAATCTGAGTTAATAAATTGTGATCCTTGCAAGTCGGCTTTAGAAAATACGCTTTTTTGTAAAACTGAATGAATAAAGTTTGCTTTAGCTGCTGTGGCTTCCTCAAAATTTGCATCTTGAAAATCGCAATCATGGAAATCACCTTTAATCAAAGAAGCACGTAATCCTTCTACACTAACAAAAGAAGAACGATAGGCCCTAAGAGAATTTAAATTGGCTTGCAAGAGATTGGAAGAAGAAAAGTTGCAATCGGAAACTCGGCTTTGATCCAGACTTGCTTCTTCGAGAATTGCTTCGTTAAAGTTAACCAAAACAAATTGGGATTGCTCCCAAAAAACATTGCTTAAATTTGCACCAGAGAGATTCACGTTGACGAAATCAGCTTTGACTGTCTTGAAATCTCGAAGATCCAGACCGGAAAGATTTAAGTCTTTGAAAATAAGACGGCTAGCTTCAAAATCACCATTGTCAAATGCTTGCCTTTTTTGACATAAGATAACGTCTAATTCTGATTGCGAAAGATTTTCCATTTTCTTTACAATTGTATCTTTATTGTCATCAGACGAAAGCAAACTTTATCTGCTTATGATCTGACCCAAGACCAGCTTTTACTAAGCTTTCCACCTTTGCTCTGTCTGCTACACTCAGTCCAGTTAAATCGGCAAGAATATCTTCTCCTTTGGCATATTTTAGTAAATCTGCTGCGATCACTTCAGGAGTGCTTCCTGGTTCATAACTTTTAACATCCCAACCAAAACCATTACCATCTATGATGTCTGGATCAATGTCAGCAGGTCGCCTTACTGGCGCTTTAAGTACACCTGCTTTTTCCGCTTCTAAAGCTATCTTTGCCTCTTGAATTTTATATCGCTTTGTAGCAAAATCAAATGCTAGCTCTTTGCGACGAGGATCTGCGTTCAACCAAGTAAGGTCTGCTGGATCTACTACGACTTTCCCACTAGTTATATCTGCATCTAACTTTGCAATACCTTCGTTCAGTTTACTCATTCGAGCTTGATCCAACTGAACTCGTTTGCTTCGAGCTAAATCCTCCAACTTATTTAACTTAGACAATCTTTCAGCTTCATCGCTGATATTTGCGATTTCAGCCAACTTCTTGCGAAAAATAGGAGTCTGTTCCAATACCTCTATATAGGTGTTCGCAAACTCTGTAACATCGGTACAGTATGGCGAACAAAGAAACACTCTTCCGTCATTTAAATACTTCAAGTGATGTCCGTCAGGGAGGTTTTCTACCCGTTGAACATTACGGAGGCTCACTTCCTTAGTGACTTTTTCAACTCCTTCCTCTGTAGACTCTTTTGCGCCCTTCTCAGCAACTGTTTCGACTCCTTCTTGAGCAGTTTTCTCGGCGCTTTCCTCAGCTCCCTCCTTCGCGCCTTTCTCAGCACCTTCTTCAACTGCCTCCTTGGTTGCTTTTTCACCAGCTTCTTCGGCTACCTCCTTAGCAGCTTTCTCACCAGTTTCTTCAGCGACCTCACTAGCTGCTCCTTTAGCTGCTCTGCCAAGCAATTCGTCAGCAAAGGTAATCAGTTTTTGCCCAATCTCACCCAGAGCATCCAGGATGACTTTCGCCGCACCACCCGCCTTACCCAAAAGCTTGCCTAATCCCTTAATACCATCCAGGATAAAGCCACCAACTTTAGCCAAGCCTTTAAATGCCAACCCCATTACCTCGCCTGTCCAGTCGAGAATCTTGGCAAAGAGCTTGAGTCCTTTCATCGCACCTTTAGCGGCTGTCCAGGAACCTGCGGTTAGAATGCCAAGAACTACTTCAAAGGCGATCGTTCCGGCTAACCAACCGACCGTTTCGCCCATCTCGCCTTCGGCACTATCCTGCAACATGAATTGACACACTTTATCCGCGAGGGTGCCGCCTGCATTCATCAGCGCCGTCTCAACACTACCCCAGGCATCACCAAGCTTCTGCATCAATTGCTCGAAGGACATAGCACCGCCGCCGCTAAATACCTCCTGCACGGCTGGCATAAAGCCCTGGCTTACCTGCTCTACAGGTGGTTGCAGTTCTCCAGCCATTTGCTGCATCCGTTCACCCATTTCCACGTTGTTATTAGCAGCGGTTGCTGGCGATGCTGCTCCTTCCTGGGCTGATGCTGGCTGATCTGTCGGTGTGGGAGAAAGTGCTTGGTTCGCCACATCGTTAAGCCAGGTAACTAGATTGCCCAATCCCTTGATGGCTTCATATATCAGCACAAATGGGTCAGTGAGACCTTCCCAGATGCCCTTGAGTAAACCTTTGACAAATCCAACAATAAATGCAGGACTGCCACCGCTGATGATTTTAGCTAACTTGTTGGCGATCGCAACCTTTTCGTGATCTGGCTTACCCTTAACTCCTTGAAGAAAACCAAGAACACCTGCCTTAATTATTGGCCAGAGCAACCCAAACATGGGTAACGACGGCGCAGCCTGCAACAGTCCAATAACAATGTCAAGTAAGAAATTAATAATTGGAGCTTTGTAGCAATCATCCAAAGCTTGCCAAGCCCAACCTGCCAGGATGACCGGAATCATTGCCGGATTCACGATCGCTAACCCTAATGAAGTTAGCACGCCAATGTAGGGTTTAATCTTCGTGACAATTTTGCTGGCGAATTCTTGGACAGTCTTCGCGGCTGATTGGAATCCTTCTTGACACCAGCTGATGAATTCCTTTACCCCATTTGATACTGTTTGCACTAAGCTTTGTGCCATGCTTAATAACGGCACTCCGCTAATTGCGCCTAACAATTCTAAAACTGCTTCACTTAATTGAACTGCCTGATTTACCAAACTGCTAACTGTAGATTGCATCGTTTGAGCAAATCCTTCTACATTACTCAGCAGTTCCGGCAAAATCGTATCGCCCATTTCCTCATGAGCTTTTTTGACAATATCTTTATCATCTTTATGCGCCCATAACCATTGCACCGCTTTGACTAGCTGTGGCACATATTTGACGATGAGGTAGATTGAACCCACTGGTGAAAAAGCTAGTAAGACACTGCCCACCGTCTTCAAAGGGCCAAGTACTGGGGCAAGAGTGCCTTTAATTTCTGTCCACACCTGCGAGGCTTTGGTCTTCAGCCATCCCAGAACGCCACCTTCGCCATCACCACCAATGCCGAGTTGTTCTTTCACCCAATCCCAGGCAGCACCTAGAGTATTGCGAACGGGGGCACCCCATTCCCAGATTGTGGTTGCCAGTCCCTTAACGGTGTCAAATACGCCGCCTGCAACACTCATCAACGCATCAAACGCTGGGGCGATCGCTAAATCAGTAACTTTTTGGAAAACGCCTTTAACTTGAGAAAACACCGCCTGAATTTGTTTGACAGCGGCATTGTCCATGAAGGCATGTCCTAAGTCTTGCAACGCCTTTAAACTATTGGCAAAATTCCGACAAGAGGCTGGATCGCCTTTGGTAACATCCTGAATTGCTTCAAACACGCCTGTAAAACTGCCCTGCAATTGAGCAATCACACCAGCAATATCGATGTTTCCAGTGATGCTAGAAACCCAGCTTTTGATGCCGTCTTTGATTTTTTCACCCACTAACCCCATCGGCCCTTGACGAATCAAATCAGCCAAACCAGGGGCGACTCTCGCAACTAGGGCAGCAAAGGCATCTTTACCCATAGAAGCCACATCACTAGCCTTATCTCCGACCCATTCAGCGCCTGCACTAGCTTGATCACCAACCCAGTTAGCACCTGCACCTGCTGCATCCTTGATATCATTCCAACCCAGTTTTTGAATTGATTTGTTGTCTTTGTGGGAAGTGATGTTTTGAGCGATCGTCTTACGTTGTACACTATCCTCTAGATCACAAGCACTACATTTCATCTGCACTTTGTTAGTCTGCGGTTGTGCTTGTATGGTCGAATAGGGCTGCGAAGTAACTGAGAGAGTAGGGCTAAGTTTTGTTTGCAGTGTCGTTTTATTAGACAGAAAATCGTTACTAGACTTGTGCTGTAGGGTTTTTATCCCCGCCTGCTGCTTAGTTTGAACTTCTGTCTCTGCATTTGATCCATCTTCACTTTGAGAAACTTTTTCTGGGCCACACTGTACCGGGGTTACTCCTGTACCTTGAGTCAGTCCGTGCTTAGTTGTGGTGTCGTAGGTATTGTTATCAGTATTTGCTTGGGCGTAATTATCATTAAAAATCTTGTCAGATGCTGAGGTTGTTTTGCCAAGAAGCTTTTTGTGTAAATCTTTAAAAGCCTTCTCGTCAATACTAATGTGCCCATTTTCGTGCGTATCTAGAGCGCTATAAAACCTTGCCCATTCTTTTTTAACGGGTTCGCACTGTTGGTCGAGTTCAGTCCAGACGGGCATTGCCTTAGTTTCTGTAACTAGAACGTCTGCTTCATAGACAATTTCAGCAGATTGATCATCAGCTTGGTAAGTTTTGACACTTTTCTCTGGGGCACAAGTAACACTGCCTGCTTCGCCCTTTCCTTGTGATGTTAAGTTTGTAATTGCTTCGGTGATGTTTTTCCCAGAAGCGGTAATTGTGCTATTTTTTTTGTCAATTTTGGTTGTGCCTTTTTTGGGCGGCATACCACTCGCTGTCTGTTCAACGGGGGCTGGTGCTGTGGATGTATCGCTTTGTTTTTGCACCTTGCCTGTCTGCTGTACCACATGGGTTAACTCATGGGCTGTCAACTCGTTATTTCCAGGTGATTTCCCTGCACCAAAGTAAACATCACTACCATGAGTAAACGCCTGCGCTCCCAACGACTGGCTCATCTGCACAGCATTGGAGCCAGTATGTACTCGCACATTGTCAAAGTTACTACCAAAGCGTGGTTCCATAAAGTCTCGCACTTCAGCAGATAATGGGTTTCCCCCACCCTTACTATTATTTAACTGAGTCTCAATATTCTCTTGGGTCGGAACGCTGTGATCACTAGCGCGTTGTACTTCCTCTTCTTCTTGCTCACAAGCTGCACATTTTCGCTGCACTATATCTTGTGAATCTATTTCACCGGGATTTATCTTGGATTGAGGTCTAGGCAGGAGCATAATTTGGTTAGCCACCCAGTCAGCTGACTGCTCATACTGGTCTCCTGGCTGGCTAACTGTAAGTTGCGGCTGTGGACGACGCAAAGATATGCGACTAATGTCATGAACAAGAGGCTTTTCTTTGATCGCTTCTGGTTCTAATGATTGCTCATCAGCAGATTGGGCTTCTTGAAGGTCGCCTGCTACCTCTGTGACTGTTGCGAGTGGAGTATTATTTGTTGGTAAACCAAAACCGCGTGTTGGATTGGCCAATGTGGGAATATTGGATGAGACAAGCGATGGATTTGTAAATGATGTCCCTGCATTGTGTCGCGTCCATGTGCGATCGCTCATCTCTCAATTCCTAGGTTAAATTAGCCAACCCCTTATCTTTGTATTCCAGTATCTTCTATCAAGAATTTAACTATTTTATTGACATACTTATGTATAGACCTTAGTCTAATTTTGTCATCAATCATTCAACTGCCCAAAATGTAGAACAACTTCAAATCTACCTATTCAATAACTTAACCTTATTGCAAATGCGTGTATATTGTGGAAGTATGTGATGTCAATTGTGGTTGAGGTTTAAGCAGTGCAAAACTGCCAAGGAGCATAAAAACCATATTTACCGACATAATAGATCAAAACTATTGTTAAAATCCAAATAATTTTAAGTTAAGATTCACACCCAATTCCTATGATAGAAACTGTCCTAGAGGTTCGCAATCTACAAGTTGAATTTCCCAGTGATGGCAACACTGTCAGAGCTTTGGATGGTATTTCCTTTGGCTTGCATCGAGGTGAAACTCTAGGAATAGTAGGAGAATCGGGGAGTGGTAAATCAGTGACAGCCCTAGCTGTGATGGGTTTGTTGCAAACTCCCGGTATAGTTACTGGCGGTGAAATCTGGTTTCGTCCGCAGGAGAATGCCAACGCCATCGATTTGGTAAAATTGCCTCCTGAGCAAATGCAGCTACACCGGGGTGGCGACATCGCCATGATTTTTCAGGAACCGATGAGTTCGCTAAATCCGGTTTATAACATCGGGTTTCAGCTAACAGAAGCAATTATGCGGCATCAAAATGTGTCAGCAGCCCAAGCACGACAAATTGCGATCGCAGGTCTACAAGAGGTTAAACTTCTCGCTAGCGATGAGGAGATCCAGCAGCAGTATATCGAAACTTGGCATCAAACCAACAGCAATTCATCGAAACCAGAACCATCAAAGTTGGCCCAGTTGGTTAAAGAACACAAAGAAGCCATGCTGGAACGCTACCCTCATGAACTTTCTGGGGGTCAGTTGCAACGGGTGATGATTGCAATGGCAATTTCTTGCAACCCGTTAATTTTAATTGCTGATGAACCAACCACAGCCTTGGATGTGACGGTGCAAGCGACTATTTTAGATTTGTTGCGGCAATTGCAGCAAAGCCGTGATATGGCAATGATTTTCATCACTCACGACTTGGGGCTAATTTCGGAAATTGCTGACCAAGTAGCGGTGATGTATAGAGGTAAAGTTGTCGAATCTGGTACTTCTGAGCAAATTTTCAGCAGTCCCCAGCATCCATATACTAAAGGTTTAATAGCTTGTCGCCCCACACTCAACCGCCGTCCCCAAAAATTACTCACCGTTTCTGATTACATGAGTGCAGAAGAGACAGCAACGGGACAAGTAGTAATTCAAGCCAAAGAACCCACACAACCCACAGAAGTCACCACTGAAGAGATTGCTGCAAGATTGGCAAACTTCAATGAGAAGGAACCTTTGCTGCAAATCCGCAACCTGAAAGTTGGTTTTCCAGTGCGCGGGGTGTTTGGTGGGACAAAACGCTACAATATGGCAGTTAATGGCGTTTCCTTTGATGTCAAACCAGGGGAAACACTAGGTTTGGTGGGAGAATCTGGTTGCGGTAAAACCACCCTTGGCAGAACCTTGTTGCGATTAATTGAACCGATGAGTGGTCAGATAATCTTTGAGAAACAAGATATTACTAGCCTCAAAGGAGAACCGTTGCAAAAACTGCGGCGGGAAATGCAAATAGTCTTCCAAAACCCTTTCAGTTCCCTCGATCCCCGGATGAAGGTTGGGGACGCGGTGATGGAACCATTGTTAATTCACGCTGTTGGTAAAACAAAGCAACAACGACGAGTGCGAGTAGCCGAACTCTTAGAACGGGTGGGTTTGAGTGCAGATGCGATGAACCGCTATCCTCATCAGTTTTCTGGCGGTCAACGCCAGCGGATTTGCATAGCCCGTTCTTTGGCATTAAATCCTAAGTTTATCATCTGCGATGAATCAGTTTCAGCGCTGGATGTTTCCGTACAGGCGCAGGTATTAAATCTTCTCAAAGAATTACAAGAAGATTTTCAGCTTACTTATATCTTTATTTCTCATGATTTAAGTGTGGTGAAATTTATGAGCGATCGCATTTTAGTCATGAATCGCGGTCAAATTGTTGAAGAAGGGACAGCCGAAAGCATTTACCAAGAACCCAAAGAGGAATATACGCAAAAATTAATTGCTGCGATTCCTACTGGTAGTGCTGAACGTGTGCGAAGTCGTCATCTAAGGGCTTTATAGAAAATCTTCAGGTTTAACTAATTTCAGCAGAAGTCCCACGTCTCACTCTTAGGAGCGTGGGATGAATGCGCGTGAGTTGACGACTGTCCTCTGACCGATATTGAGCGTAAGCGAAATCAAAGAAGAGGACATGGAGGGAACGAACAATTTCTAAATTGATTCTGTGGGTGATTCTTGTGCTTCAATGTATTTTATAAGAGTTGATATGGTAACACCACCACAACTAGCAACAAAATAAGAACCACTCCAGAACACATCTTTCCAATAAAAACTCTCGCTTGTTTCTGTAAATTCTTGTCGGAGTTTTCTAGATGATACAGACTTCAAATTATTTACTAATTTGCTCAATTCAACATCTGGGTGGTACTGAAAGAGTAGATGTACGTGATCCTCTTCACCATTAAACTCTACCAGCTTACAATCCCACTTTTCTAGTAATTCTTGCATTACAACATTTAGCCTACCCAGCATAACTGAAGTGAAGGCTTTACGCCGATATTTAGTAACCAACACTAAATGTACCTTCAGATCACTAACAGACCTTCCTTTGGAAACAAAATCATTTTTCATATTATATCTAAATCAGTGTATACTAAAAAATTGACACTTATTTAGTCGAACAAGTGAAAACATCCTACCAGTACAGATTAAAGCCAACAAAAGAACAAGCTGAAAAAATTGATAACACATTAGATATGCTGCGTTATCAATATAATTATCAACTTGCTCAAAGGTTTGACTGGTATGAGCAAAATCGTTGCTCTATAGATAGATGTTCACTTATTGTTTGCCATATCCCAGAGCTAAAAGATAAACCTAATAGGTTTAGTCAGCAAGCAACGCTAACCCAGCTCAAAAAAGACCGTCCCTGGTACAAAAGCATTCATTCTCAAGTTCTACAGGAAGTCCCTAAAAAAGTCGAGATAGCTTTTGACCGTTGGCTAAAAGGCGACGCTAATGGCAAACATAGCGGTAAGCCTAGATTCAAAGGTAAAGGTCAATACAAAACTTTCACCTATCCACAATTCAAAAAAGAACATTTTGCTAATGATAAAATAACATTGTCAAAAATAGGCGCTGTCAAAGTAATCATCCATCGTCAAATACCAGATGGTTTTGATATTAAAACTGTATCTGTAACCAAAAAAGCCGATGGTTACTATGTGACTTTGAGCTTAGAAGATAAGACAGTCCCAATTGTTAGTCCTGATTTTGATGTTAATAATATCGTTGGCATTGATGTAGGACTAATAGATTTTATCGTTACTTCAGACGACGACAGGATAGCAGCGCCTAAGTTTTTGCGTAAAGCCGAACGTCAGCTTAAATCAGTACATCGCCGTGTTTCTCGCAGAAAAAAGGGTTCTAATCGTCGTAAGAAAGCAATCAAAAAGTTAGGTATCCAACACAAAAAAGTTGCTGACACACGTAAAGATTTTCATTTCAAGACCGCTAATAACTTACTTAAAAAGTATGACGTTGTTGCAGTAGAGAAGTTAAATATTAAAGGACTGGCTAAAACAAAACTAGCTAAAAGTATAAACGACGCTGGTTGGGGTCAATTTATTTCGATACTGACAGTCAAAGCCGAAAATGCTGGACTCAAAGTAATCGCTGTAAACCCAAACGGCACAAGTTCTGAATGTTCTAGTTGCAGTCAAAAAGTTTTGAAGCCTCTGTCTCAAAGAATGCACAATTGCCCTAATTGTAAGGTCAGTTTGTGCAGGGATTTGAATGCAAGCTTGAATATAAAAGCGCGTGGGACACACGCCTTAAAAGCTCAGATAATGTCTTCATTGAAGAGTCTCTGAGAAGCTCACGCTTACCTGTACTCAGGAAGCGTGAGTATGTCACCAGATATTTGTGCAAACAAAGTTAATTACATCTGCAAGTCCTGACTGAGTTTTTAAATTAGTAAAAATAAAAGGTTTATCACCGCGCATTTTTTTAGCATCTCGTTCCATCACACTTAAATCTGCACCAACATAGGGTGCAAGATCAGTTTTGTTAATTACCAACAAATCAGATTTAGTAATACCGGGGCCACCCTTGCGGGGAATTTTATCGCCTGCTGCAACATCGATGACGTAAATTGTTAAATCCACCAATTCGGGACTAAAGGTAGCAGCTAAATTATCGCCGCCACTTTCTAAAAATACTAAATCCAAATCGAGAAAACGTTCTTCTAACTGTTCAATTGCCGCCAAATTCATCGAAGCATCTTCACGGATAGCAGTGTGAGGACAACCACCAGTCTCTACACCCAAAATGCGATCGCTTGCCAATGCCTGAGAACGCACTAAAAACTGAGCATCCTCCTGAGTATAAATATCATTTGTCACCACCGCAATCTCATACTGCTCACGCAATCCCTTACACAAAGCATCAACTAAAGCCGTTTTCCCCGAACCCACTGGCCCAGCAACTCCCACTCGAAATGCATTCATAACTCCTAACTCCTAAACAACCTTGTATACTGCGTTTCATGCTGCATACTCGCCAGCGACAAACCCCAACTGCAACAGGCGAGTTGATCATCCTCCAACGCGATAATTTCCAATGCCGCAGCACTAATTAATGGTTGTAAATCTAGCAATAACTGCTGTCCTGCGGTTTGCCCAAGGGGGATCAGTTTCACACCAGCAGTAATCAAATTACTTGCCCAACTATGCAGATATCCGAGTAATCCGGCTTGGATACTGATTTGCCAATGGGCAATGGCAATGCCAAAAGCGATCGCATAATTGCAAGGATTACCTACACCATTGACAATAGGCACAATCTGTGGTTCCAGTTTACCAAGTAATTGGATGAGCGATCGCCCCATCTGCCAACTAGAGGCGCGTAACTCTTCTGTTTCCCTAGCAGCGGATAACCACAGATTCCAACGGCATAGCGACTCTACATCATGCATTTTGGCAGCTTGCTGCGATCGTACCATTACCGCCGCTTCTAGCCGAATTGCCCCGTAGAGTAACTCTGCTTTTAACCAATCTTTGAGATGTGTGTGGTTAGCGATCGTACCATTTTCCACCAGCATTTCCAAACCTTCAGAATAGCTATATGCTCCCACAGGTAAAGCGGGGCTAGCCAGTTGTAAAATACTCAAAAGATGGCTATCAGTGAGCATGATGGTGTTGTCCATAAGCTCCCAATTCTGGCTGAAACGGTAAAATTTCTTCTTTAACTTCTAACCCCAATTGTTTCAACATTGTGTGTAAAACCGAATCTGAGGACAAGCGTAAATAAGTCGGGGTAATTTCTACAGGTACATGGCGATTTCCGAGATGGTATGCCGCCCGTAGTAATAAAAGTGGTGTTTGGGCAAAGGCAGTCAGCACTAGTTCTGGTTTGGCAGTAATTCTGATTAAACTGCTATGGGTTTCTTCTTGGAGAATATCACCATCATGTAAAACAGTTCCCCTGGGTAAATGTAGAAACACAACCTTGCTATCTTCTGTTTCAAAGCGATGACGGCTGCGGGTACGTTCTTCTGCTGTCAGCGCCAGAGTAAAGGTGACTGCGGCATCAGGATTAGGTGGTTTAAGTTGGGTAAATGTCAGCATAAGAGTTTTGCCTGAATTTCCGCTTTTCATTATGATTTGAGTGTGAACACCAATTAGCACAGGGCTTCTGAAAGCTGTGTAGTGAAAAAATCACCCCTCCGTTCTCACCGTCAACACCTGCGGCGGCGTAGAATCTGGAGGATACAAAAAGTCCACCTGTACTTCTCGCTTCCCACCCGCCAACATCTTCAGCGTCACCAACGGTTCACCCCTTTGTCCCCGACGCTGTACCAAATGCACATAGCGCGTCTTTTCCACACCATTATCATCGATATAACGCACCCGCACCGTTCCCCGAAAGAATATTTGTTCTACACCTGGCTTTAAAAACAGCAGTCTATCTATTCCTCCTTCATCCTTCACAGGAGTCTGGATTGATACAGTTACAGTCTGAATTTGACTAGTAATATTGCTTAGGGGTAAAGTCAGATTATATTCAACACCATAGTTACTGTGAGCAAAGTACGCCGTATCAGGATAGCGTTTTAACATCGGTGCGCTTTGAATTTGTCCAGTGCTAAGAGTAATTAAATGTACAGTTCCCAAAGGATAAGAAAACGCCTTTCCTGGTTGGGGTATCGTTAACTCAGACACATTAAGATTATCCGTAAGCTGTGTTTGCCATTGCGTTCCTTGGGAGACACCAGCGACGCGACTAAATACCGTTGGTTCTCTGGGAGGGTCGAGAGGTGTTGGAATGGGGTCACGCTTTCCTGCTAAATTGGCTGTATCCAGAAGCTTTTGCCACTCGGCTAAGGTGGGTGAAATATTACTATTTTTAACTAAATTTGCGAGATAAACTGGGCTACTACTTGCCAAGCGCATCATCGTAGTGCGACCGTTAGAAGCAGGAGCCTGTACAGGAATGGGTAAATTCGCTAGGATTTGAGTTTCTTTTGGTTCTATTACCAGCTTTTGGGGAAAAATCCCTTGGCGAACTCCCCGCAATACATCATTCATTGTGCGATCGCCCGGCCCAGAGTAAACTGTACCTTGGGGATTTTCCACCACATCAGGTAAAGCGATAAACGGTGCTTCTCTGGTGAGGTGACTAGCTGCTTGTAATACTTGCAACGTGACAGGTTCATTTCCTGGATTATGTACGATTATCCCTTGGTAAACAGTGCGGTTTTGGGCTGGTGTTTCCGCCCTGACGATATGATGAGCAAATATATCAAATCTGCCTTGAAAGGGATAATTTAAATGTGCTTCCTGTACTTGTTTTCCATCTGGGGGGAAAGTTGATAGTAAAATTCCTTCAGTTGTTACCAGTTCGGGACTATTGCTGTTAAAGGTGGGAATAATATCGAGTTTTCCTGGTAAAGGGCGTACTTCTTGGGGATGTACTTCGACTCCAGCAATATATTGTGGTGGAACCGTGTAGATATTTAACGCCCGACATATCAAAGCTGCAACTTCGCCTCTAGTAGCGCTTTGCAATGGTTTTAGCTGTTTGACATTAGGATAATTGACAACAATACTATTAATAGTCGCAGATGCGATCGCATTTTGGGCATAGTTAGGAATTTGTCCCGCGTCGTTAAAATATTGTTGTAATATCTGCATTGGGCTGGATACAAGGCTGTAATTTTTCCCGCCAGCTACGACGCCAATAATTTGGGCGCGAGGAATTGGCTGGTTAGGCTGGAAAATCCCACCGGGATAACCAGAAAAAAATCCTTTTTGGTAAGCGGTAGAAATTGCTTTATTTGCCCAGTAATTAGCGGGTACATCTTTAAATGATGCAGCGGTGCGTTTCACTGGTGAATCAGGAAAAGCATTTAGCATTAACACTGCTGCTTCAGCGCGTGTCACCGTTGCTTCTGGGCGAAAACTACCATCAGGATAGCCTGTAATCAGTTTACGCTCTCCTAATTGCTGAACACAATTTTTTGCCCAATAGTTTTGGGTGTCAGAAAAGGCTAGAGCGTTGGGGGTTGATAGAGTTAAGAGGGAGATGAGTACTGTAGTTTTTCTGAGGAGCATTAAAATAATTCGTAATTCGTAATTCGTAATTCGTAATTTCTATAGAACTTAATAAAGGCGGTTAGAAACCGCGTCTACAGAGACAAAACCCGCCTGCGCGGGTTGCAAAACCTGAATTTTCTCTTAGCCCACGGAGGAAAGCTCTTGTTTGTGTAGCTGCGAATTCCATTCGCCCTGGCTTTTTGTTGACATGCTTAATTACCTATCCCGTTCAATTTCCATAATTTCCGTATACTCAAACTCGTTTGGGCTTTGTTTCACCAAAGGATATCTTTCCCCAGCCAACTCAATATAATCTTGTTCGCAATCCGGCTTAGAAGAATAATATGTAAGCACATATTCTCTACCAATTCTGTCTGTCATTTCTGCTTCTACTTCACCCCGCCACTGAGTCTTAGTAACTAATACTATCAACTGATTCGCTAATTGGGGAATTGTCTTAGCAATGTGTCGCCGCGAATTCTCATCCAAACTACCAAAGGGTGAATCCATGACAATTGGGAAAGTACTACTATCGGGAATCATCATCATTTTTCTTTTCTCACTCCATTCCCGTACTTTGTCAATGATGCTGGCAATAAAGGATAAACTGAGAATCTGATTTTCCCCGGTGGATGCTGCAACTGGTGCTTCTATACCTGTGGTATTTTCTACTAATGTCAGTTCATATTTATCGCTGATTTTAGGAATGTATGGAGTCACAGAAATTTCCATAAATATTTCTTGTACTCGCTTTTCTAGTTGCAGACGAAATTGTTGCTCTTGACGATTCCTAACTTCTGTTAACCGTTCGATTGCATCTTGAGTAGCTTTAATTCGCCGCTGTGCTAAAGTTTGTTTGTCTTCATTCAGCTTTTGTTTGGCGATTTGTTTGTTCAAACCTTCAATTTCAGTTGTGAGTTGAGCAATTTGCTGCTGATTTGCACCTTGTTCTCGGTTTAATTCATCAATTTTACTTTCAATTTCATCTAACCGTTTTTGCAAACTGCTAATTTCTTCATTAGCATCTTTTCGCAACCGTTCTTGAATATTGTCTAAATCACTTTCAATTTGGGATATGATTTGCCTTAACTGATTAATCCTAGTTTGTTCTCTATCAACTTCTTCCCAAAATCCTATGGCTTGCTTATCAATTTCATCTACTTGAGCGCTCATCCGAATTGCAGTTTCTTCCACCGCCGAGGAACCTGCTTTATTTAACCAAGCACTCACATGAGTATGAGAATGATTACCCTCATGTAGCTCTGCACCACAAATACAGCGTTGGGAATTGAGTAAATCATTCACAAATTCCCGCGAAATCCCAGATGTTAACTCACCTCGCTGCTTCAAATCATTAATAATTCCTCGAAACTGGGATGTAGTTTCTGAGAGTAAAACTGTATAACCCCGCGCGGAAATAACTTTTTTCAGCGCTTCCTTAGTTTTTTTGTATTCTTCTTGATTCGTCGCTTTCTGCGATTCTAAATCCTGCCATCTTTCTTGCAATTCTTTCGCAGCACTCAATTCTCGTAAACGATTGCTTGTCTCTTTTTTAAAAGTTTGTTGATATTCTAACTCTTCTTTAATTTCAGTTTGCCGTTTGGTAATGCGTTCTCGCTCTCGTTCTAGCTTTTCTTGCTGTCGTAATAGTTGTTTGGTTTCAGAATCACCAATCGCTTTTAACTCATTTTCTAGAGTTTTTTTAGCATCTCCCAAATGTCTGATGGAACGGTTGATTACTTCCACACCCAAGAAGATTTTTGTAGCTTCGGCAATTTCAGTTTTTTTATCAGAACGGACTATTTCTTCAATTCGTTCGCCGTCAAAGAAAAAATATTGATGTAAAGTAGCGGGTAAAATTTGATTAATTATATCGTCTGGTTGCTGAGTTGGTATATTCCATTTGCCATCATCCGCACCAACCCACATGGTTAATTGAGTTTTGCCAGCGTCAAAATCACCTTCGTTTTTATAACCTCGACAAGCGCGTTTAACTCGATAGCGCTTACCTTCATGTTCCCAGCCAATCTCTACCCAACATTCTACAGCTTGACCTTTTTGAGTTTCGGCGATCGCACGTTTATTCACCAACTGTTCTATCGATGCAAATGCTGCACTAAATTTATCATACAATACCCACGTAAAGGCATTTAGCAAGCTAGTTTTACCAGAGCCATTATTACCATGAATAATCGTCGTGTTCTGAGCATCTCCACCAGCCAGGATCATCTCTGGTGTCATACCATAAAAGGAGCGAAAGTTGCATAGCTTGATTGAAGTCAGCTTCATCGCACCTCTTCCTTAATAATGTCCAAAATATTATCATTTATATGGGTGTTAATCTTCTTATCTAGCCTGCCTTTTTCCAGCTTCCATACCCGCTCAATGATTTGCCGTACTTCTGGTGGAGCACTGGTTATTGGCTCCTGTACATCATCGATATTCGTCTCTTGTGACATATCGGATTTTGAAATATGCTTTTTCTATATTTTAACTTTCTCTAGTGTTGAGATTGCCTCCGTAAAGCCACTGTTTGCATTATCTTTAATTTTGCAAAAACTATTTTTTTAAATTTATAATTTTATTTGAAAAAATACTTTATTATTTAATCGCTCTCTGTTACTATTAATAGTAACAATCTAGATAATAATGGGATGCAAGTGAAATTTTTAACGCCGCTTACATCCCATTATGATCTAATTCATAATTTTATTATTTCATACTTAATGCTTCTTTTTTCAAATCTCGAAAAATTTTACAAAAACATACAACTATTCTCTGGTTCATCATCAAATATCTAATAAACCATATCGCTTTTGTAAATCAAGTAACTTCATTCTTGCAACGCCTGCATTATCAGCCAAATCAGCAAACTCTACAAAGCGGCGCAATTCCTTTTTTAACAGATTACGCTCAACTTCTATAGTTTCTCTATCTAAATCTGGTGGTAAAACAATCATGTCAAATATAGTAGCGCGTTCCTTAGCAGGATGAGGACGTAAAACTCGCCCCCGTCGCTGGATAAATTGGCGGGGATTACCAGAACTTGATAAAATTACCGCAGTTTGAATTGCCGGAATATCGACACCTTCATCTAAACAACGAATTGCCACTAAACCCTGTAATTCTCCGCTTTCAAATTGATGACGTAATATTTCTCTTTCTTGTAAAGTTGTTTGGGCTGTATAGGTACTTACCTTGTAACCCAAATCCACCCCCAGAATTTTAGCAACAGCTTTAAGTTGGCGTAGAGATGAGCGTTGTCCTGCATCTTGGGAACCATCACTACAATAAAAAAGTGTATGAGTAGTTTCGCGGCGAGTTGCCATTAAATCCCGTAAAGCATTTAATTTATTTTCTGCTGCACCAATTAATCTTGCTCTTTGCATCAATAAAGGCTTTAAATCTTCATTGTCTTCAAAGTTTCCCGTTTCGCCATTTTCTCGATCTCGATAAAGTAGCGATCGCCCAATTCTTTTAGTTAACTTTAAATAAGCAATGCTTTCTGCTTCAGTTAACTCTACCAACACCGGATAATACAGATAATGCACCAAAGCACCTTGAGCGATCGCATCCCTCAAAGTAAACTCTGGCTGGAGAACTGGGCCAAAATAATCAAATAAAGATTGCGTGCCAAAATCATCAAAATACCTTTCCGGTGTAGCAGATAAAGCTAGTCTCAACCCAACACTACGCGGTAAACTTTCTTCTAATTTGGGTGCGCCTAAATTATGCGCCTCATCACCAATAATTAAAGTTTTGGCGGGGAAATATTTGAGTTGAGACTGAAACCCATCTCCAATTAAAGTGGAGTTCGTAGTAATTACAGTAATAAACCTTTGAGAACCAGAACGCAGATTATAAATTTGGGTAGAAAGTTGACTTTGCCAAGTGCGTAGATTCTCAAAAGCTAAAATGGGTTGCAAATTAAACTTTTCGCATTCTCGCGCCCATTGGGTAACGAGATGACGGTAGGGACATACTACCAACAAGACTTGTAAATTAATCTGTTGGTACAATTCACAAGCGATCGCTAATGCGGTAATGGTTTTACCACTACCAGTAGCCATTTTCAGCGTCCCTCTGCCATTGTTGGTAAACCAGCTAGCGATCGCTTCTCGCTGATATTGCCGCAATTGCAGAGACGGAGGCATTCTTGGGCATCCTGGTAATGGTTGCGAAGTGTGATAACTGCCCTTACTTTCCCTTGCAAATGGCAATTTTAATCGGAAAGTGGGCAGTTGCTGCACTGAATTTTGCGTCAGGTACATAGTCGGAGTTAGGAGTTAGGAGTTAGGAGTTGGGAGTTGGGAGTTGGTAATTTAAAACTCATCACGGGCTAAACGCCCCGCTATCGCTAACATCACTCATCACTTTCTTACTACTCAGTTGTAACCCCTCCAAACACCGATGAGAGAACCTTGTACCTGCACTTGTATGGCGCTGACTTCAATGGGATTGTACTTAGAATTTGCTGGTTTGAGGGTAACGCGATCGCCTTGGCGATAAAAACGTTTTAATGTGGTACCAAATCCATCTACTCTGGCGGCGACAATGGTGCCGTTTTTTAAATGATTTGGTTCTGCTACTGGACGCAGGAATACGACATCGCCATCAGCAATTAAGTCTTCAATCATGCTATCGCCAGCAACGCGCAAAGCGTAGGTTTGGGCAGGTAACGAAATATTAGAAAAGTCTAAATGATCTACAGCATCAGTAAACGGTTCTATTAAACCACCAGCAGCGATTGTCCCCAAAATTGGTACACCTTGCTTCACTGGACGCAAAATCCGAATCGTTCGTGCTTGACCTTCAGTCCATTCTATATATCCTTTAGTGCGTAAATGTTCCAAGCGACTTTGAATTGGTGCTGGTGACTTCAAGTTCATCGCTTGCATCATTTGCCGAATTGAAGGCGAATGCTGGTGCGATCTGATGTACTCTGCCAACCATTCGTAAAGTTCTTGTTGAGCTTCAGTTAGACGTTCCATAAAGAAAGCCGGAAGTAATTATAAATGTCTCTAGAACATTAGTACTACAAAAAACTCCCCATAACAAGAGAAAAGTAAAAATATGAAAGGCAAAAGAAAAATAATTCTCTTTTCTTTTACCCATGTATTTTGGATTTTTTACCAGGAAGTAGTTAGGAGCCAATCGCACATTCGCTATTTTGACTCCTAACTCCTAACTCCTAACTTCTTTCATTCTGCCCCTAAGATACTGGCAAGCAAAGCCTTTTGGGCGTGTAAGCGATTTTCTGCTTGTTCCCAAACTCGTGATTGAGAACCTTCAATAACAGATCCGGTAATTTCTTCACCACGGTGGGCTGGTAAGCAGTGTAAAACAATTGCCTCTGGGTCAGCAAGACTTAATAGCTGCTCTGAAATTTGGTAAGGCTGGAAAATTGGCATTCGGTTGTCTGCTTCTGCTTCTTGCCCCATACTTGCCCAAACATCAGTGTAAAGTACAGCAGAACCCTTAGCTGCTAATTCTGGATCATGAGTGACGAGGACTTCCGTTTTGTTATTAGCGATCGCTCTTGCTTGTTCTACAATTTTAGAATCTGGCTCATATCCGCTAGGAGTGGCAATTCTGACATTCATCCCCACCAAAGCACAGCCCAACATCAAAGAATTAGCCATATTATTCCCATCACCCACGTAGGTTAAAGTTAACCCAGCAAGGGTGTCAAAGCTTTCTTTAATCGTTAATAAATCCGCTAAGACTTGACAGGGGTGTTCTGCATCAGTAAGCGCATTAATCACCGGAATCTTGGCATAGTGAGCAAAAGTTTCCAGATCCTGCTGTGCAAAAGTGCGAATTGCCAAAATATCCAGATATCGGTCTAACACCCGCGCCGTATCCTGTAAAGGTTCCCCGCGACTAACTTGAGTGACATTGGGGTTGAGATCGATTACCTGTCCACCCAGTTGGTACATCGCCACAGTAAAACTTACCCGTGTGCGAGTTGAAGCTTTGGAGAACAACAACCCCAAAACTTTATTACACTGCAACTTCAGTTGTTGTGATTTAAGTTGAGTTGCCAATTGCAGAAGTTCTTGAACTTCCATTGGACTGAAGTCCGCTAGACTTAATAAATCTCGTCCGAGCAATGCTGCCATGCTTGTGATCTGTAAAAAATAATTATATATTTCTGTTCCTTTATTCAGCCGTGTCAAGAAAATACACTTTTAGAACTGTACACAATATTTTTGCGTCCAGCCCAGGATTTGAGTTAGCTTTTGCCATGAATATCAATTTATCAACATAATTTTTTTCTGTTTCGTCACAATTGCAACGCCAACGCTCCCATCTAAGGGCACAAAAACAGCGTTATTGCCAAAATATCAGGTCTTTGAGCCTAATTTCTGAAGAGGCAGATATTTTTTAGCAATTACAGGTAGACAAATAAATTAATTATGGTACAATCATAAATTGTGGTTGCTATTTAAAAGCAATGCCTACAGTAGGCTACACCTACGCCAAAGTTGCCAGCATAGCACAGTGGTAGTGCATCCGACTTGTAATCGGAAGGTCGCGAGTTCAAATCCCGCTGCTGGCTTTAACGCAAAATCCCCCAAATCTGGGGGATTTTTGACTATAGATTACACGAGTTTATGTTTTAGTATCTAAACTATGGCGGTTCCCGCATGGATCAGGTACGGAAAAAATAATTAACCACAGATAAGCACAGATACTCGTAGGGAAAACCGCTTGTAAAAGTGTGGGAGTATGTCACTTAATAATCTTTACCTTCCCTCGTTCCTTATCCGAGAGTGGTGACAACCTAAAATTTTGTTTCAAACCGCTAAAGTCCGATTGGGGAATAGGGGTTTTATGTCATGATGGCAAAGTAGAACACATATGCTTTTCTAATTACAGGGAATCTCACATGGCTCTCCGTCTAGGTGACACAGTACCCAACTTTACGCAAGCCTCAACACACGGCGACATCGATTTTTACGAATGGGCAGGTGACAGCTGGGTTGTGCTGTTCTCTCACCCTGCTGATTTTACACCTGTTTGCACAACAGAACTTGGCACAGTTGCCAAGCTAAAACCAGAATTTGACAAGCGCAATGTCAAAGCGATCGCACTCAGTGTTGATGATGTTGAATCCCACAAAGGCTGGGTGGGAGACATCGAAGAAACTCAAAGCACCACCCTCAACTACCCAATTTTGGCGGATGCGGATCGCAAGGTTTCTGATCTTTACGACATGATCCACCCCAATGCTAATGCGGCTTTGACAGTGCGATCGGTTTTCGTAATTGACCCCAATAAGAAACTCCGCCTGAGTTTCACATATCCCCCCAGCACGGGACGCAACTTTGATGAAATTTTGCGGGTGATTGATTCTCTGCAATTGACTGATAATTACAGCGTAGCGACACCAGCTGACTGGAAAGATGGAGACGATTGTGTAATTGTCCCCTCACTCAAAGATCCAGAAGTACTCAAAGAGAAATTCCCCAAAGGCTACCAGGAAGTCAAACCCTATCTGCGGCTAACTCCTCAGCCTAACAAGTAAATCTGAAAATGATTTCGGATAAAAAGCAAAGACGCAAAGCTATAACTTTGCGTCTTTGTTTATTTGAGTCAATGCAGAAGCTTGCTTGCGCCTAGTTTATTGAACATTGGTTAGTATATTCACCAATGGACGTATACGGCTTTTCAGTAACTATCAAAGCTGAAGTTGATCGGTGAGATTGTATCTAGTGCTAGATTTGGATCTCTGCACCAAAGTCAAGATTGCTTGTTCAAATAGTTCTTTGCCGTACATGTTGCCCATTAAGCCCTTGTTTAATCCAACTCAGACATTCGTATTCAGATTTGAATAATTTTGGAGCTGCAATATTATTCAATAACTCTGGTGGATAATGGTCATAAAAGAATTTGTCTCTTTCTTGGAAAATGATAATTAAATTGTTTCGGTAAATGTAGCGCGACTTAAAACTATCCCCTCGATGAACAAACTCTGAATTTTTGTCAAGATGTTCTTTAGCAATATCAACGACATTACTAACGCTACTTCCATAAATCTCTGCTGGGTTTTCTGCTTTATTAAATTGGCTTTTATTACCAATCTCAGATAGCAATTTATACGAATAAATTTCGTAATTATCAACTTTTCCAAAAACAAATGGAATGATGAGATATCCTTTGTATGAGACTGAATTTTCGTAAAGAAGACGACTCATCTCAACCTCCTCGGTGTAACTGCGTTCAAAAAATGCGCTTAAATCACATACACACTAAAAATCAATACTTTTCTGTTAAATATATTTATGGATCACTTAAATCCTTATCGCCATTTAACAAAGAGGGCTATTACTCCTTTAGCTAAAAAGAAAGGAATATCAAGCTTTAACAAAAAAGTATCGCAACACTAATTATCGCTCTTTTTTTTAAATCTAAGCATTAGATATCTGATAAAAGTCAAAAACTTATAAACTTCATTCTCTGGGACTACTCCCCCCTGTTCCTTGTGCCCTGCCTTTCAAGACCATAAACTGAGTTGAGTGGGGGGATGCTCAAGGTTATTCCAAGGTAGGGGTGGAATTGGTGTATCACTCTGTTCTAATAGCTCTTGGAAGTGACGGGCTATGCTGGGCGATCGCGCTTCTATTGGACAATGGACAAAGAAATAAATTCGTACTCCCGTCTGCAACCATTGCTGAATCTGCCTTACCCATTCTTCCATAAACGGCTGATTCACTAATAAATTTGGATGAGAAATAAACCGAATCAGAGTAAAAGGTGCTGTCACACTCAATTGCAACGGTAATTTGGGTTTACGGCGTTCCGATTGCAACTGGGGGTCATCATCTCCAGTGTAAATGGGGCGCGAGTCTAATAGTACCCGTCCCACACCTAGCTTTTCTAAAAGCGCCGTTAAATTACTAGCATGGGGTTCTCTGAACCAGTCAGGATGCCGAACTTCTAATGCTAGGAGCGCTTCTGTGCGCGGCCAAGCTTCCAAAAAGTTGGTCAAATCGTCCAGCAATACAGGTGCGTAACTGGGTGGTAACTGAGCAAACATCGGGCCAAGACGCTTACCTAAAGGACGCATCCCTTCCAGAAATTTTAATGCAGCCGGAATATAAGGTTGTAGCAATCCTTGATGGGTAATATCTCGCGGTAATTTTAGACAAAATTCAAAACCTGCTGGTGTTTCGGCAGCCCAACGGGTTACAGTTTCTTGGTTAGGCACGGCATAAAAGGTGGTGTTACCTTCTACGGTGGTGAAGCGACGACTGTAAAGATGCAGAAAATCAGCTGTGCGAGTGCCTTGGGGATAGAGTTCGCCCACCCAACCTTTATATGCCCAAACAGCACAACCGATAAAAAAGTTCACAGTGCCTGCCTAAAAGCCTTGAGGTATCATATTCAATTTTACAGGCAGGTTGTGTTGTAGGGATAGATGAAGCTAGGTCAGATTCCCGACTTCTTGAAGATACTGCTCAATATGCTTGATTGTTTACTCAAGCTGTTTACGGGAGGTACATCCGTAGGGGCACGGCACTGCCGTGCCCCTACACCTCGTGATGTAATGTTGTACTCCTATATCAATATAGTGTTAAAAATCGATTCACAATCTGTAAAGTATTTTCGATAATTCAGCCATCTTGCATTTATTCTGAGTACAAAATACTTGCTTACCCTAAAACGGCACTGGCAATGATGAGGTTATTGTAAAACGATCGCATCTACGACGCGCTACGCCTACGCGCAATTGAACTGCATACTAAAGCGTTTCTAGCGATACAGGTAATATTTCACAGCTTTGTGCCAAATCTTTAATTAAGTTTTGAATCTGCGAGTTATCAAAACCTGCTTTGCAGATTAAATTTGTACAAACCTCATTGATAATTTGCGTACTAACAAGTAGGTTCTCTTGACTTGTAACCTTTGTGGCTATTTAATGATAATCAATAATGTCTGGTAATTCTTTAGGCTCTACGACAGATGTAGTTCAAATAAATAAAACCTAGTGTAAATTCATATTTGCAGAAATTATTTCAGAATTTACTTAAAAAAGAATATGGAAATCAAACAAATTTGCGTAATTGGGGCTGGAATCAGTGGTTTGGTAACAGCTAAAACTTTTGTTGAAGAAGGCTACGACGTTACTGTATTCGAGAAACAAAAAGGACTTGGTGGTGTTTGGGAAAAATCTCGAACTTACCCAGAATTAACAACCCAGAATACGAGTGACACATATAGTTTTTCAGACTATCCCATGCCTGCATCCTACCCAGAGTGGCCGACAGCAGAGCAGATACGGAATTATCTAAATTCATACGCCCAGAATTTTGGGGTTCTTGAGAGGATTCGCTTCCAAACAGAAGTTACCAATGTTTCCCGAAAAACTGGAGAACGACCAGGATGGATAGTTACCATCACAGTGAATGAAGATAATGGGGGTGAGACAATAGAGGAAAAGCACGAATTTGATTTTGTGCTAGTGTGCAATGGGACATATAGTATCCCTAAGCTACCTTCTTTACCTGCTAGGGAAGAGTTTGCAGCATCTGGAGGACGGGTACTCCATTCTACCGAGTTTAACGATGCTTCAATCATTGAGGGTAAGCGAATAGTTGTTGTGGGTTTTGGCAAATCTGCTTGCGACATTGCAACTTTGGCGGCGAACATAGCCAAAGAATCCACCCTCGTCTTCCGTCAGCCCCTATGGAAGATTCCTAGATTTTTCCTGGGTTTAGTAAACCTGAAGTATGTTTTATTAACCCGCTTTTCAGAAGCTTGGTTTCCCTACCGCAAGATGGGACGGATTGAAAAAGTGCTGCACACTCTGGGTAAGCCACTAGTGTGGGCTTTCTGGCGGACTAACGAGATGGTGCTACGCCTGCAATTTGGTCTTGATAGTTGCGGCATGTTGCCTGAACAACCGATGAATCAGGCTAACTGTGGTATTAGTATAGCTCCTCCAGATTTCTTCAAGTACGTACACTCTGGTAAAATTCAGGCAATTAAAACCAGCATCGCCAAGTTTATTCCTGATGGCGTGGAATTAGCTAATGGTCAGCAGTTGCAGGCAGATATAGTAATTTTTGGAACAGGATTTCGCCAAGAGCTTCCTTTTCTCGAAGAAGAATATCGCCGACAGGTAGTTGATGAAGATGGTAATTTTAACCTTTACCGTTATCTGATTCACCCTAATATTCCACAGATGGGTTTTGTTGGCTATAACAGCAGTTTCTACAGTCAGTTGACATCAGAAGTTGGTGCTTGGTGGCTGCTAGAGTATGTCAAAGGCAACTTGTTATTGCCTTCGCCGTCAGCAATGTATCAAGAAATGGCAGCAGATATCGAGTGGATGAAAACTCAATACAATAGCGTTGTAGCGAAGGCAACATGCATCTCCTCGTTTTCCTTGCGTTATACTGATCAACTCATGGAAGATATGGGGGCGAATAATCAGCTTGGTGTGTGGAAGGGAATTTCACAGATTATGATGCCTGTGGATTTATCCCTCTACAACAAACTTCGACAGGAATTAAAGTTGCAAAGACTGAAAAATATTAATGATTTTCCTAACCAATTAACCGAATCATTGTGAGTTGAAAACAGGCGGTTAAACTGACTCCACTGAGGAAGCACCGAAACGATAGCCTTTGCCGTAGACTGTGTGAATCAGCGCAGTTTCTCTACCTACCTCAATCTTACGGCGCAGTAAACGAATTAATGCCGCGATTACATTACTACTGGGTTGTTCTTCCTCTTGCCACAAATTTTGCATAATCTGGGCATGAGTCATTAGTTGTCCAGTGTGTTCCATAAAGTATTGAAGTAGCTGGCTTTCTTTTTGCGATAGTTCAATTATTCGTCCTTGGCGATAGGCCACTTGATTTTCACAATCGAGTTCTAAATCAGCGACGGTTAAACGTCCGGTGGTGGTTTCATAGGTTTGGGAACCGGAACGACGCAATAGAGCACGGACTCTCGCTAGTAACTCCCGCAATTCAAAAGGTTTAACTAAATAGTCGTCAGCGCCAGCATCTAAACCTTGTACGCGGTCATCTAGAGTATCTTTAGCTGTGAGAAACAGCACGGGAGTGGTTTTACCTTGGCGTCGCAATTGCTGACAAATCTCTAACCCCGTTTTTCCTGGCAGCATCCAATCTAAAATTAGTAGGTCATAATTGCCTGCTTGTGCATGTTCGTTGCCACTTGTCCCATCGTAAGCGGCATCCACAGTGTAACCCTCACGAGTTAATAAGCGACTCAGGGGTTCAGTTAGTTCAACTTCATCATCAACTAATAAAATTCTCATGCTGCTTGTGGTAAGCATATAGAGATATTCTCAATATTATTCAACTGCCAGAACGCCAAGGATATTAAGAAAAAGAATGCTAACTGTTGCATTGCCAAAAGGGGAACTCCTTAAAAATAGCATCCGCCTGCTACAATCTGTGGGATTAGATTTTAGTGCTTTTTTAGATTCAGGAACTCGCCAACTTCAAATTCCTGACACTAAGGGAGTTGCAAAAGCTTTGTTGGTGCGGGCGCAGGATGTGCCGGTTTATGTGGAATATGGTCAAGCACAACTGGGTGTTGTTGGTTACGATGTGTTGCGAGAGAAGCAGCCGCAAGTTGCCCACTTGGTGGATTTGCAGTTTGGGCATTGTCGGATGTCGGTGGCGGTAAAAGCATCCAGTTCTTACCGATCGCCTTTAGATTTACCACCGCATGGTAGAGTTGCTTCCAAGTATGTGAATTGCGCTCGTGAATATTTCCACAGTCTGGATTTACCTGTGGAAATAGTGCCGTTGTATGGTTCAGTGGAATTAGGCCCAATTACTGGAATGTCAGAAGCGATCGTGGATTTGGTTTCTACAGGGCGGACTTTGCGCGAAAATGGTTTGATTGAAATTGCGACTCTGTATGAAAGCACGGCACGGTTGATTGCTCATCCTCTGAGTTACCGCCTGAACACGGGTAATCTCAGTGATGTGATTGCCAAGTTGCGAGAAGCCGTTTTGGTAGGAGTCTAATAGTATTGCTGTCAAGGTGATGCAATTCACTGTTTATCGTATAGCCCAAAGAAACCTCACCCTGCTTTTACGTAGTAAAACCTGTCCCTCTCCTTAGTAAGGAGAGGGATGTCGTCAGGACAGGGTGAGGTTTTAAAGACCAGCAAATAGTCTGCAACAATTGAATCTCATCATTCATGCAGACTAAATTTGTTTACACTAGTATTACTGCAATGTCTACGACGGGCTACGCCTACGCAATAACTTTGCAGCGTAGACAGGGAATAG
This sequence comes from Nostoc sp. UIC 10607, assembly GCF_047228265.1. Classification (NCBI taxonomy): domain Bacteria; kingdom Bacillati; phylum Cyanobacteriota; class Cyanophyceae; order Nostocales; family Nostocaceae; genus Nostoc; species Nostoc sp. UIC 10607. The sequence goes on from NZ_JBIQNW010000014.1 coordinate 121,442, forward strand.
CTTGCTACTAAGCATCACTTTTAATGTGGATGTAGCATTTTGACAAAATTTAACAGACTTCCCGAACAGCCAAAGGCGGGGAAAAGATTAACAATTATTAAAAAAAGTTAAGCTATTCTTCAGATAGCCACGTTTTTGACTGGATATTACATTTGAATTTATTAAGAAAAGTTAATGAAAGCTGGACAAATTGATACCGAAGTGTCGAGGCTAGAAGCCCTCCGCCAGTATCAAATTCTTGACACCGAACCCGAAGAAGCCTACGACAATCTTGCTCAGTTAGCGGCTTTTATTTGTGGCACATCCATCTCCTTGGTAAATTTCATTGATGAAAACCGTCAGTGGTTTAAGGCAAAAGTAGGTTTAGATGTATCAGAAATGCCCCGGAGTGTTGGGTTATCTTACCTTTGCCAAGAGCGGCGTAATGTTGTGGTGGTTCCTGATACCCTAGCTGATGAAAAATTGGCAAATAATGCGGTAGTAACTGGCTATCCCTATGTACGATTTTATGCAGGTGTGCCCCTAATTACCCCGCAGGGAGATATGCTGGGAACTCTGTGTGTAATTGACCAAGTTCCCAAAGAATTGAACCAAAAACAAGTGGAGGCGCTTGTAGCTCTGAGTCGCTTGGTAATCGACCAATTAGAACTCAGGCGGCATGTAACTGAGGTATCTAAAATTACCGAGAAGCTTGTGGCGCACGAGCAAGCAGCACACGCCCAGTCTGAAGCTGCGAGAATCCGCATTGCTAATTTGCTCGAAAGCATCACTGATGCGTTTTTTGCCTTAGATAAAAAGTGGCGATTTACCTACATTAATGGTCAAGCAGAACTGCTGTTGCAAAAAACCCAGAATGAATTAATGGGTCAAAGCATCTGGGAGGTGTTTCCAGAACTCATCGACACAACATTCCATCGTGAGTATCACAGGGCAATCTTAGAACAGGTGAGTGTGGAATTTGAGGAGTTTTATCCGTCACTAAACTGTTGGCTTCAAGTCCACGCCTATCCTGCGAAAGATGGCTTGTCTGTTTATTTCCAAGACATTACTGAACGACGGAAAACGGCAGAAGCACTACGAGAGAGTGAAGAACGCTGGCAATTAGCATTACATGGTAATAATGACGGTATTTGGGATTTGAACCTTAAGACTAATGAAGTGTTCTTCTCAACTCGGTGGAAGGAAATGCTCGGTTATAAAGACCACGAAGTTTCCAACGGTTGGGATGAATGGACAAAACTAATCCACCCCGATGAGCGAGATTGGGTACTTCAAGCCTTCCAAGACCACTTTGCCAAGAAAACACCGTTTTATGTCTGTGAATATCGAGTCCAGTGCCAAGACGGCAGCTATAAATGGATTCTAGATCGAGGACAGGCACTTTGGGACGCATTGGGTGATATAGTTCGCATGGTTGGTTCTTATACAGATATCACAGATCGCAAGCAGGCAGATGAGGAATTAAAGCGTCAAAATTTGCGATCGCAATTATTCGCCGAAATCACCCTGAAAATTCGAGAATCTTTACAAATAGACGAAATTCTTCAAACCACAGTTACTGAGGTACAAAAACTGCTACAAGCTGACCGAGTTTTAATTTTTCATCTAGAGGCTGATGGTTCGGGAACAGTAGTGCAAGAGGCGGTGCTACCTGGTTGGCCCGTAATTCTGAGAAAAAATCTTTTGGACCCCTGCTTTAAAGAAGAATACATAGAAAGATATCGCCAAGGCAGAGTGAGTGCTATGGAAGACATTGAAACTGCTCACATTCAACCATGCCATCGAGAATTTCTTCAGCAGTTTGCTGTCAGGGCTAATCTTGTAGTGCCAATTCTTGTCAGGGAAAATATTTGGGGCTTGTTGCTGGCTCATCAGTGTGCCGCACCTCGACGGTGGAATAACTTTGAGACGGAGTTGTTACAGCAATTAGCTAACCAAATTGGGATTGCTTTATCTCAAGCGCAACTATTAGAAAAAGAAAGCCAGCAAAGTCAGGAACTCGCTCGTTCTAATGCGGAATTGGAACAATTTGCCTATGTAGCTTCCCATGATTTGCAAGAACCGTTGCGGATGGTAACGAGTTATTTACAACTACTAGAGCGAAGATACAAAAATCAATTAGATGCCAATGCCGATCAGTTTATCAACTACGCAGTAGATGGGGCCCGGCGGATGCAGACCCTAATCAATGATTTATTGAATTATTCTCGCGTCAGCACCCGTGGACAGCCCTTTATCCGAGTAAATTGTAGCGTTGTCTTAGAACAGGCGATCGCTAATCTGCAAATTGCGATCGCGGATAGTAAAGCAATTGTCACTCATGATTCTTTACCTGAAGTGATGGCTGATCCTACACAACTGATACAAGTATTTCAAAACCTGATTGGCAATGGGATCAAATTTTGCCAGAATCAGCAGCCACGAATTCACATCGGGGTAGCAAAACCAGATGTAAATTTAAATGGGGAAAGTTTAAATGTTATCCCGTTGGCAGATGAATGGTTATTCTGGGTGCGTGATAATGGTATTGGTTTGGAATCCCAGTATGCAGAACGTATTTTTATAATTTTTCAGCGCTTGCACGGTAGAGACAAGTATCCAGGTACTGGAATTGGTCTGGCAATTTGTAAAAAAATTATAGAACGCCACGGCGGCCGGATCTGGGTTGAGTCGAAACCGGGTCAAGGCTCGACTTTCTACTTCACAATTCCAGATAGAGCAGGTAAACAATCGTGAGTACTATAACAGCGATTATGCCTATTGAGGTTTTGTTGGTAGAGGACAATCCTGGCGATGCCCAACTTACACGCATCGCCCTGGAAGATAGCAAAATCTCGATTCACTTGAATGTAGTCGAAGATGGTGTGGAAGCAATGGCATTCTTGCGAAAGCAGGAAAAATATGCTAAAGCAGCCCATCCAGATATTGTGCTACTTGATTTAAATCTCCCCAGAAAAGATGGGAGGGAAGTACTGGCAGAAATTAAAGGAGATGAAAACCTCAAGCGAATTCCTGTAGTAATCTTGACAACTTCCCAATCTGAAGAAGACATCCTCAAAGCCTATAATTTATGTGCAAACTGTTATATAACTAAGCCAGTAGATTTCGATCAATTCGTTAAAATTGTACAATCAATAGAAAATTTTTGGTTTGCGATCGTAAAACTGCCACCGGAGTAGTGGAAATGGCAGGTAAAAATATTAAAATCTTGCTAGTTGAAGATAACCCTGGTGATGTCTTTTTATTACAGGAGCTTTTAAAAGAAGTTAGCACAGTTGTAGTTGATTTATCGCCCGTTGAAAGGCTTTCCGAAGCACTCAACTACTTAGAAAAGGAACTTTTTGATGTAATTTTGTTAGACCTCTCGCTGCCAGATAGCCAGGGATTAGAAACCTTTGTCATCGCTCACCATCAAGCAAAAGCCACTCCGATAATTGTGCTCACGGGTATAAACGATGAAACCCTAGCAATTAGAGCAATGCAGGAAGGAGCGCAAGATTATTTGGTGAAAGGGCAAGTAACTGGCGACTTGCTAGTGCGCTCAATGCGTTATGCCATCGAACGTCAACGGGCAGACAACGCACTGCGACAGAGTGAGGAGCGATTTCGGGTAGCCCTGAAAAACTCTCCCATCTTTGTCTACAACCAAGATTGTGAGTTACGGTACACCTGGGTTTACAATCCCCCATCTGGAGTGACAGTTGAGGAAATATTGGGCAAAAAAGACTTGGATATTATCCCAGTTGAAGATGCTCAACGTCTGATTACAATTAAACGTGGGGTGCTAACCACTGGCATAGGAACGCGAGAGGAAGTATCAATTACAATCAAAGATACAACTCGATATTACGATTTGACAGTTGAGCCATTGCGGAATGAGTCGCAAGAAATTGTCGGCGTGACATGCGCCAGTATTGATATTAGCGAACGACAAGCCGCACTACGCGAACGCAAATTGGCAGAAGAAAAAATCCGCGAACAAGCAGCATTACTTGATGTCACCACAGATGCCATTTGCGTGCGAGATTTAAACAATAAAATTATCTTCTGGAACAAAGGCGCAGAAACACTTTACGGCTGGAAAGCTACAGAAGCTTGGGGCAAAAATGCTAGTGAGCTTTTGTATGACGAACCTTCACCAGAAATTGAAGCGGCTCTGTTGCAAGCTATAAGTAAAGGTAAGTGGCAGGGAGAGTTAACAAAACTTACTAAAACGGACAAGGAAATCCTTGTTGCTAGTCGCTGGAGTCTGGTGTGCGATGAACAAGGGAAACCCAAATCAATTCTCACCGTTGACACAGATATTACCGAGAAAAAACACTTAGAAGCCCAATTGTTTCGCGCCCAACGCCTGGAAAGTATTGGCACTCTTGCTAGTGGCATTGCTCACGACCTCAACAATATCCTGACACCGATTTTGGCAGGAGCGCAACTTTTACCGCTCAAATTTCCCGATGCAGATGAACGCACCCGTCATCTACTGGAGATTTTGGAAATCAACGCCAGACGCGGTGCTGATTTAGTTAAACAGGTGCTGTCCTTTGCGCGGGGTGTAGAAGGGAAGCGCATCACTTTGCAACTCAGACATCTGATTGTGGAAGTTGCCAAGATTCTCAAAGAGACATTTCCCAAATCCATACAAATCAGCACTGATGTACCGCAGGATTTGTGGATGGTTTCTGGAGATAGCACCCAACTACATCAAGTGCTGATGAACCTCTGCGTTAACGCCCGTGATGCTATGCCCAATGGCGGTAGTTTAAGTCTCTCTGCCGAGAATTTGTTGATTGACGAAAATTATGCCCGTATGAACCTGGAAGCCAAAGAGGGGCCTTACATAGTGATTACTGTCTCCGATACTGGAGTTGGGATTCCTAGAGAAATCTTAGATAAAATTTTCGAGCCATTCTTTACCACAAAAGATGTGGGCAAAGGCACAGGTTTAGGGCTTTCCACCGTGCTGGGGATCATTAAAAGCCACGGAGGTTTTGTAAACGTGTATAGCGAAGTGGGAAGTGGCACTAGCTTTAAGGTTTACTTACCAGCAGTGGAAGGAATGGAAACACTCACTCCAGAAGAATTACCACCACAAACAGGACATGGAGAATTGATTTTGGTTGTGGATGATGAAGCTGCCATTCAAGAAATTACCAAAACATCACTAGAAACTCACAACTATAAAACTCTCATTGCCAGTGATGGCATTGAAGCGATCGCGCTATACGCTAAAAATAGGGACAAAATTAGTGCCGTACTGATGGATATTATGCTGCCCTCGCTGGATGGTTTAACTGCCATCCGTACCCTGCGAAAAATCAACCCCCAAGTCAAAATTATTGCCAGTAGTGGACTGATGTCTGAGAATAAGCTCAGTGCGGTAGCTGCTATTGGTGTCAATACATTTTTGTCAAAGCCTTATACTGTCAACGAATTATTGCTTTCTTTACAGAAAATATTATCCTGAGAAATTCAATAAGTGCAACAAGGGGTTGCCCGTTATAGCCGCTGGCTTAAGGGGTTGCTATGATGGAGCATCGGTTTAGGCAACAGCTGACTGTATATAGCTATTTTCAGGTAAATAGACTCGCCCTGTTAAGAGCACAGCTATGCTCATTGGTGTCAACTGGTAAGCAAGTTCGTAGTAAGCACTTGCCCCTACGACAGAAGTGCTTCAAATAAATGAAAACTGCTGTAATTACGAATTACGAATTACGAACTACGAATTACCATGCTTCGGTTTCTTAGGTTAATCATCAATATAGTAATCTTGGGTACATTGTTACTCATATCTGTGCAAGTTTGGGCGCAAGATTGGCGTCCGGTTCGTGGTGGTATCCCTTTCGGGATCAGTGGTATGGCTTTGATAGAGCAACAAAGCAATTCTTTAGATTTTTTGATTGTCCATGACAACAAACAAAAAAACCACAGTCGTTTAGCAATCATCAGCATTAAGGGTAAAAAACAACCTGAATATTTACCATTAAACTGGCCAAATAACATAGAATTACCCATCGATTTAGAAGCTTTAACATCTGTTCCAGAAAAAACAAAATCATCTTTTATAGCTTTAAGCAGTTCTGGAAAAGCTTATTACATTAGGTTAGAGCCTGCCAATAAAACGATCTCTATGATCAAGGAATTTAATCTACCAGGAATTATTCAAGGTAATAATTTTGAAGCATTTGGATTACAAAATATAGAGGGTAAATTAGTTGCTATTTGGGGACATCGAGGTGAAGGAGAACAACCAGCAACTATTTTTTGGGGAATGTTTGACTTAGCTAAATATCAAATTACTCTCGCAGGTTCTGCCAATTTCAAAGTACCGTTTCCATCTGGAAATGTTCGTCATATTTCAGATATTAAGGTAGACCCCGTAGGAATTGTTTACATCACTTCAGCAAATGATGCTGGAGATGATGGCCCATTTCAGTCAGCTGTGTATGTCGCTGGACACCTGGGATTCCGTGGTAACAAAATTGCATGGCGGCAAAATCCTCAACTTGTTCCTCTTTACCGCTCTGATTACCACAAAATTGAAGGTATGGAACTTGTTCCAGGTGCAGAAGGCGGTTTGATTGTTGGTACAGATGATGAGAATTTGGGTTCCTATGTATACATTTTGGGTGGAAATAGCTAAAGTATGTCCTTTGATAACTTGTGTAAACAGGCATCATGATTTTGAGAATTGCTGGTTTATTTGCGATCGCCTAACAGTTTCCTTGAAGAATATTCATATATTGAAGTTTTTGTCAACTTATTTAGTGCGATGCCTAGGTTGGGCAAAGCCTACGCAGCTTGGTGTGGGTTGACCATTATCTTATCGATAACGGCCACTCATTAATTACCCCTACACATTAAATCGGAACAACATTACATCCCCTTCCTGCACAACATACTCTTTACCCTCACTGCGAACCAACCCTTTTTCCTTCGCAGCATTCATCGAACCAGTTGTTACCAAGTCTTTATAAGCGACAGTTTCGGCGCGGATAAATCCTCGTTCAAAGTCACTGTGAATTACACCAGCAGCTTGAGGTGCAGACATTCCGGCATTAATTGTCCAAGCGCGGGTTTCTTTGGGGCCGCAAGTGAAATATGTCCGCAAGCCTAAAAGCATGTAAGTTGCACGAATCAATGATTTCAAACCGCCTTCTTCCACACCTAAAGACGCAAGAAAATCAGCTTTATCTTCCTCTGGTAATTCCACTAATTCCGCTTCAACTTGAGCCGAAACTATCACAACTTGGGCATTTTCTGTCGCTGCAATTTGCCGCACTGTCTCCACAAAATGATTACCAGTTGCCAACTCATCCTCAGATACATTCGCGGCGTAGATAATCGGTTTATAAGTGAGCAGTTCTAATCCTTTAATAATTTCTGTTTCTTCTTCATTCAAGCTCACCTGACGCACCGATTTACCTTCATTTAAAGCCGCAGCTAATTTTTCTAAGACTGTGATTTCAAACTGTGCATCTTTGCTGGTACGAGCTTGTTTGCGAGTGCGGTCAATTCGCCGCTCAATTTGTGATAAATCTGATAAACCCAGTTCTATATTAATGATTTCAATATCTCGCGCTGGGTCAACAGAACCAGCAACGTGGATAATATCGTCATTTTCAAAACAACGTACCACATGGACGATCGCATCAACTTCCCGGATGTGAGACAAGAATTGATTCCCTAGTCCCTCACCCTGACTTGCACCTTTAACTAAACCGGCAATATCTACAAATTCAACCCGCGCCGGGATAGTTTGTGCCGAACTGGCAATCTTAGCAAGAACATTTAACCGCTCATCCGGTACTGCGACAACGCCGACATTCGGTTCAATCGTGCAAAAAGGGAAGTTAGCTGCTTCTGCTTTGGCATTAGCAACTACAGCATTAAATAAAGTAGATTTTCCGACGTTGGGAAGTCCGACAATTCCGGCTCTTAGCATTTTGGATTTTAGATTTGAGATTTTGGATTACATTACCAAGGTAATCTAAACAGGTTCCGGTATGGTTTGGGGAATTGGCCCTGGAACCGTCTGAGGAATGGGAGCAGGTACTGGTTCTGGTACAGGCCCCGGTAATGGTTGAGGAATCGCTGGCCCCGGTACAGGTTCGGGACTAGGTAGCCGATTAGGCTCAGGTTCGGGACTAGGTAGCGGACTTGGACCAGGAGTAGGAATTTGTGGTTCGGGTATAGAAATCGCAGTAGGATTAATCATCGTAAGCCTAAATTAAATTATTCAACCTTCCCACGCTAGATGACAACCTCAGCTGTTGACATCTCCCCAAATACCTATACCCACGAACACATCCTTTAATAATTTACCTCTATTCTGATTCTCTGCGTCCCTCTGCGCTTCCCTTTGCGCCCCTTTGCGTTTAAATTTCACCCCTCAATTCCCCACCATTTGCACAAAACTACTCCTCCTTCACCTTTTCTACCACCTCTGGCACTGGATCGAAACCACCTGGATGAAACGGATGACAGCGCAAAATCCGCAGAGTTGCCATCCAGCTACCACGTAACACTCCAAATCGTTCAATGGCTTGAATGGCATACATCGAGCAAGTTGGTTGAAAGCGACAAGTTGGGAGAAACAACGGCGAAATAAACATTCGGTAACCCCGAATCAGCCAAATCAATAATAGTTTCATTGCAGTTACCCAAATCTTATAAATTAGTAACAGAGGTAAAAATTTTCATTTTGTTGCATCTTTGTTAATTACATTTTCTGACTTCACCTCAATTCCGGTTTTATGGCTGCAAATTGCGATAGCTGCAATTTGGGTGTTACTCATCCTTCTGATTGCATGGGTGGTAAACCGCTTTGCCGACAAGCCAGAAATCGTGCGGAAGATAGTTCATATTGGCACTGGTAATGTAATTTTAATCGCTTGGTGGCTCGATATTCCCGCCAGTGTAGGGATTACAGCTTCTATTTTAGCGAGTGGAATCACCTTATTATCCTATCGATTTTCTATTCTTCCTGGCATTAATAGCGTCGGACGGCAAAGTTTAGGGACATTTTTTTACTCTGTCAGTTTCGGTATTTTAATTGCTTGGTTCTGGTACTTACAGCAACCCCAGTACGCAGCACTAGGAATTTTGATTATGACTTGGGGAGATGGACTAGCAGCCTTAATCGGGCAACGCTTTGGTACACATAAGTATAAAGTCTTTGATACACAAAAAAGTTGGGAAGGCTCCCTAACTATGATGCTCGTTAGCTATCTCGTCAGTAGTCTGATTTTAATTGGAACTCAAGGCAATAGTTGGCAAACTTGGGTGATATCACTCGTGGTGGCATTTATCGCTACTACTTTAGAAGCTTTTTCCTTTTTGGGTATTGATAATTTAACAGTTCCCTTGGGCAGTGCAGCCCTTGCTTTCTTCTTAAGCCACTTAGTTATTGGTTACTAATCTTTTGGCGTGTCATTCCTAATTTTTCAAATGATTATTTACACCCGCTTACTTAGATTTATCAGCAATGACATCTATAGGCTCCCACTGCCTATTACATCTCAACTATAATTGCCATAATTATTCCCGCAGGAAACGCATAACCATAATCTAAATATTGTGGTTCTAGAAATTCAAAATCCGGGAATATATGTTTAAATACTGTAAATAACTGCAAAACAACTGAATATTGACTATAGCTGCTCTAGCGTATTGATATATCTAAAACAAATATAAGATTTTATATCTACCTTGAGAAACAAAAATACAATTTTGTTTTATGTCTTCAGGTTTATGAAATCCTGACAAACAATGCCTATAGTTGGGTCTTAGGTGGTCACACACCTAATTTCGTAAGTGAGGCTAACAATCATGTCACATCAAATAATTGCATCTAAATTGTTTGTCGAGTTATCTGATGAACAACAACAGCTGCTAGCTGGTGGTGCCGACTTTGAGTTGAGTAACAGCAATTTCGCTAATAGACAGGCAAATTTACGGGGAACAACCAATTCCGGTCCCCAAGGTAGCAATGCCAATTCCACTGCAACTAATAATACTGTAAATACTGCGGCGCAAGATTTCTTGGGCTTGGGTGGAGTTATTCCTACGAATGTTAGAGCGTTGGGCCAAGCGCCATCTCTCAATGGTTCTGGAGGAAGACTTCAAGGTGGTAACGGAGGTAATGGCGAAGGATAGTAACTGTACTGTATTTCAGGGGTCACCCGGAAAATCAGCAGTCACACGCCAGAGCAATTCGAATATTTAGGTAGGGAATGGTGAGTGGGGGTTCTCAAACAGTGAACAATGAATCGATTTTTTATCAGATTTATGTTTTCTTCCTACTCTCTTCCCATACCCAAAATCTGCAACTTTGAAATGAATAGCTGATGTTGCAGGTGTTACCCTTTTCAGTTTCTCAAGACAGTGCCGTAAACTCCGCTGTGGCGGTGGCGCTAGGAGGAAAGTTCTTACGAACATTACGGCTTTGTCTGCTTCGCCTATCGTTTAAACATTCCCACAGGTAATACCAAAAATTACCTATCAGTCTAGAGCGCTTCGCATATTTAGGCAAGGAATAGCAATTGGGAATTATCAAATAGTTAAAAATAAAGAATTGAATAAACTCTTGCATAAGTTTTGTTCTTCCTTTCCCTACTCAAAATCTACAAATTTGAACCGAATAACTGACCACTACAGAATCAGACTTTTCAGTTTTCCCTGGTAGCACATGGTGACATTTAGCAATTTATGCACTCTAGATTTCTAATCATTGGTGGGTGGAAGCAACTACGGATTTTAGAAATGTCCAGACTTATGCAGAAAACAAATATCTGACTGAATACGTCGGGGATAAGGACAATTGGAAGTTAGACACCATGAGATGCACTTACAACAAAGATGAAAAATTTTTCTTGCTTCTGTCTTATTTTGAAGACAGTATCTAGAACCCAATTTTTCATTAGATTTGCTTAAGTAATGAGGCTAACATCATGCCAAGTCAAATCATAATATCTGAGTTTTTTCTAGAGTTATCTGATGCAAAACAGGAGCTTCTAGCTGGTGGTGCCGACTTTGAACTGACTAACAGCAATTTTGCTCAAAGACTTTTCAATGTACAAGGGACAAGCATTTCTAGCCCACTAGGCAACACCGCCAACTCCACTGGCCAAAATAATTACATCAATAACGCTGCCCAAGATTCTTTAGGTTTGCGTTAAGTTACCTTATTTAGCATTACCACCAACCCAGCTTAAGCCTACGCTATCATCTGTTAACTATGCCCACAGGTGATCTCAAAGAATAAGGCTTAACATATCTAGAAATACTCTAGACATAAACTGGTGTGTAGGGCTTTTCAAACACTTAAGAGTCAATAAGGAATCAATTTTCTGTCTTCCTTCTTGTTTCTTTAACTGAAGATTATAGAAGTTAATGCTTGTAATGATGAACGATTCCAAAGTTTTTCGGTAATCTTCACCTTTGTATACCTAACACTTTTGTTGAGTGCTTCAGGTACAACTCAATTCGCAAGTAAGTTAATTTATGGAATCTTTTCTTGGAGATAAAAAGGGGGAGAGGAGATTGTAATGACTCGCTCAACGTAAGTGAGGACTTTGAGGGAGTTTGAGCTTTCTCCTCTGTTTTCTCAACGCGTTACCCACGTTAAAGATATGAAAAAGGCGATTCCAGCGCGTCGCGCATACCTTCTTCTTCCCCCTTGATTGATTATAAACAATTATAAAACATGATGTTGGCTACTATTGGCAGCATCTGTTACCGTTTGGCTTTTTATCCTAGTGGTTCGTCAAGGGAATGTGGCCGGGTAAAGGTGTTTGATAACCTTTTCCCATCTGAAAACCCAGCAATTTTGGGTTGGCAGATTTTCAGGTATCTATTAAAACAAAAGGTGTAATGTCGTGAACTCCTTACGCCCCCAAGAAAACTATTTTTGGAATAGGTTTAATGAACCCAATCCAGAGCAACTTCATCTAGTTGAAGCTAACGAGTTTCTTCCTCATATCGGTAAATGGACTCACATTGGCAGCGGTGTTTTACTGACTATCTTTGTAGCAGGGATTACTCTGACATCTGTTCTTCATTACAACATCACGGTCAAAGTTCCTGCAAATATTCGACCTGTAGGAGAACTGCGGGTTGTTCAGTCTGCCATGACTGGAACTGTTCAAAACATTGATGTTCATGAAAATCAAGTTGTGAGCCAGGGACAAGCGATCGCTCACGTTGATAATTCTCGTCTTCAGACTCAAAAGAGTCAATTAGAAAGTAGTATTCAGCAAAGTAAATTACAACTAAGTCAAATTGATGCTCAACTGGGTCAAATAGATACTCAGATTGCAGCGCAGACAAACTTAACTAACCGCACGATTATAGCTGCACAAGCTGAATTAGATGGGACACAACGCAACTATCAAGATCAGCAAATTAAAGCTACAGCTGATATGACGCAAGCAGAAGCATCCTTGAGGTTAGCCAAGGTGCAACAAGAGCGATCGCAACGCGAAAAAGTCTTAAGAGCAACTATACAAGAAGCCAAAGCAGCTTTGACTTTAGCCAAGGTGCAACGTGACCGATTGCAACGTGAAAAAGTCTTAATAGCAACTGTGCAAGAAGCAGAAGCCGCTTTGACCTTAGCCAAGGTGCAACGTGACCGATTGCAGCCGATAGTAGCGTCGGGAGCCGTTCCTCGCAATCTATTTGACGAAAAAGAACAAGCGGTTAAATCTGCTGAGGCAAAGCTAGAACAAGCTAGCGCTGACGCGAAAAATCTTCTGGAGGACAAAGAACAAGCGGTTAAATCTGCTGAGGCGAAACTAGAACAAGTTAAAGCTAACGCCAAAAATCTCCTGGAGGAAAAGGAACAAGCCCTTAAGATTGCTCAAACCAACCTAGCAAAGGCTAAAACTGCGATTAATCCTAGTAATGCTACCGTAACCGTGGCATCTGAACGGATTCAGCAGGAACAGGCTAGAGGTGAGGCGGCCTTAGCCGCTTTGAAAAAAGACCGAGAAACTCTACTCCAGCAACGCCTTGAACTCCAAAAAGAACTCGATCGCAACACCAAAGAACTACAACAGGCAAAAACTGACTTGAATTTGAGTGTGATTCGATCGCCAATCGCCGGAACACTGTTGCAATTGAATCTTCGCAACCCAGGACAGGTAGTGCAGCCAAGTGAAGCGATCGCTCAGATTGCTCCCCTCGATGCTCCTTTACTAATTAAGGCTCGTGTGCCGGCTCAAGATATTGACAAGGTGAAATTGGGACAAAAAGTCCAAATGCAAGTTTCTGCTTGTCCCTATCCAGACTATGGCACTCTCCAGGGAACAGTCAAAACAGTTGCACCAGACGCCCTACCAATTGGAAAAAACAGTGCAGATCCAGTTGGCTACGAGGTAACTATTGAGCCACAAACCCCATATGTGGGTAGAGGCGATCGCCAGTGTCATCTGAAATCTGGTATGGAGGGCAGGGCTGATATTATTTCTCGGCAAGAAACGGTGCTTCAATTCATTCTCAGAAAAGCCAGATTAATCGCAAATTCTTAATCTAATAAGCAGATTTTATTAATCATCGTCTACCAATTTAATAGGTCTAGTGGCCATGTTTGATCTATTTAAACACCGTAAAAATTACCAGTGTGTTTTACAGTTGAGTGAGGAAGACTGTGGGGCAGCTTGTCTTGCTTCGATTTCCAAGCATTATGGACGTTTCTTAAGTATCAATCGCAGTCGAGATGCAGTCGGGACTGGACAGCTAGGAACAACTTTGCTGGGTTTAAAACGTGGGTCTGAGGCTATAGGTTTAAATGCCAGAGCAGTTAAAGCTGCACCTGCGATCGTAGACAGAATTAATGAAATACAACTACCAGCAATTATTCATTGGCGGGGTTATCACTGGGTTGTTTTATACGGCAAACGAGGTAAGAATTACGTTGTCGCTGATCCAGGTGTGGGTATCCGTTATGTCAACCGAGAAGAGTTGGCAACAGCTTGGAATGGGGTAATGCTATTACTCGAACCAGATCCAGACCGCTTTTATCAGCAGCCCCAAGAAGAACCAAAAGCTGGCTTAGTACGCTTTTTTCAGCGGATATTACCTTATCGTGGGTTGTTGACTCAGGTTTTGATGATCAATATTGCCCTGGGTCTACTCGCTTTAGGTACTCCTGTTCTGATCCAACTGCTCACAGATGATGTGCTTGTGCGTGGGGATACCCAGTTACTCACTGTGGTGATCTCAGCCGTTGTGGTGATGAGCTTATTTAGCAGTAGTCTGCAAGTCTTGCAAGCCATTATGATCGCTCATTTTGGTCAACGACTGCAATTAGGATTAGTTTTGGAGTTTGCACGAAAAATTCTCCACTTACCCTTAAATTACTACGAAGCTCGGCGCAGTGGCGAAATCACTAGCCGACTCAGAGATATCAATGAAATCAACCAATTGGTATCGCAGATTGTGGTTCTTTTACCTAGCCAGTTTTTTATTGCAGTCATCTCTTTCTGCTTGATGCTGTTTTATAGCTGGAAACTGACATTAGCAGTCATCCTGTTTGCGGCCTTAATGGCCTTATCTACCCTACCTTTTTTACCCATCCTCCGACAAAAGACCCGCAGTCTGTTGGTTTTGGGGTCAGAAAATCAAGGCGTTTTGGTAGAAACCTTTAAAGGAGCGCAGGTAATCAAAACTACAAATGCTGCACCACAATTTTGGGATGAATTCCAAAGCCGTTTTGGTCGCCTTGCCAATTTAACTTTCAGCACCATCCAAATCGGAATTATCAACGGTACTATTTCTAAACTTTTAGCCACTCTCGGCGGTGTTGTTTTACTTGGGCTAGGAAGCTTCTTGGTCATTCAAGGAGAGTTGAGCATTGGTCAAATGCTGGCTTTTAACGTCCTCCAGGTCAATGTTCTGGCTTTAATTGACTCTTTAATTAATTTTGTAGATGAATATTTTCGCTCCCAAACAGCAGTGTCTCGCCTCCTGGAAGTTATCGATGCTACACCAGAAGTAGTTGGAGGTAGTCAAAAGCCAGTTGCCCAAATTTCTGGTGATGCAGACATTCGCTGTTCTCATGTCCAATTTCACCACGCTGGCAGAGTTGACTTATTAGAAGATTTTTCTCTCAAGCTACCTGGAGGGAAAGTAACTGCTTTAATTGGTAAGTCCGGCTGTGGTAAAAGTACTTTGGCGAAAGTAATTGCAGGCTTATATCAGCCTAACTCTGGCAATATTCGCATTGGCTTCTATAACATCCAAGACCTTTCCTTGGATTGTTTGCGACAACAAGTAGTTTATGTACCCCAAGAACCTCATTTCTGGAGTCGCTCAATTTTGGACAACTTCCGCTTAGGAACGCCTTATATTTCCTTTGAGGAAATTGTCAAAGCTTGCCAGATAGCTGATGCAGACGAGTTTATCAGTCAACTTCCAAATCAGTATCAAACTGTTTTAGGGGAATTTGGGGCAAATATCTCTGGTGGACAAAGACAACGATTAGCGATCGCTAGAGGCATTCTAACTAATCCACCTGTACTCATTTTAGATGAAGCAACCGCTGGACTTGATCCAGTCAGCGAATCTCACGTACTAGATCGGCTTTTAGAATACCGAGAAGGTAAAACTACGATTCTAATCACCCATCGTCCCAGTGTAGTTAATCGAGCCGATTGGATTGTACTACTAGATAAAGGTCAGGTGCAAATACAAGGTACTCCTGAGACTTTTCTCTCTCAACAAGGAGAGCATTTAAAGTTTTTAACACTGTAAAAATTAGGCTCTGTATGAGCAAATAAAAGTATGTCTGAAAATACCAAATCCCAAAATCATCAATGGTTCAGGGATTTGTCTGAAAAAGAACAGGAAACCCTAGCTGCTGGGCAAATTCCAAATATACCAAACGAAGGTATGCCAGCTGAAAATAATTTTTTTATCCAACAAACTAACATCCAAACTACAGCGAACAATACATTAAAACTTGCAAATGGTGATGTATCTTCACAAAATACGAGATATATATTTTCACAATTTACATTAGGGTCTTCTATAAAAATTTGGTTGCCAAATTTTCCTTCATTTATAAATAAATAGCTCTATTGTAAATTTTGTTTT
Source organism: Nostoc sp. UIC 10607 (assembly GCF_047228265.1). Taxonomy (NCBI): domain Bacteria; kingdom Bacillati; phylum Cyanobacteriota; class Cyanophyceae; order Nostocales; family Nostocaceae; genus Nostoc; species Nostoc sp. UIC 10607. Next base: position 137,534 of record NZ_JBIQNW010000014.1, read on the forward strand.
GATAATTTAAAGTTTGTTGTAGTACTTAATGGCTTTGAATTCATGACCATTCATGTGTAAAAAGCCATTAAATACTATTTTGCAATAAATAAACAAATCTTTGAAATTCTACGCTTAAATTAGTAAACAAGATGGCAGGATAATTATCATTTTTGCTATTATTTTTTTAGAGTTTCATGAATCAAAAGAAGTAAATCAACCTTGATTTTTTATAACTTTAGAGTAATTTATCTTTTGGGCAAATAGTTAATAATAAAAATATAGGTGATGAGCACCTATATCAGTAAGTGAGGCAAAGAATTTATGTCAACTCAAATGATGATGTCTGATTTGTTGGTGGAGCTATCCACAGAACAACAACAGCTTCTAGCTGGGGGACAAGATGAATTAGGTGACGATGAATTCGGTGGTGATGAATTCGGTGGCGATGAATTCGGTGGCGATGAATCAGGTGGCGATGAACTTTCTTTGTCCGGTTCTCCTGTCCGACATCGTCCCCGCCGATACTTGATTAGAGGTGTTGTGAGCCTCCGTAGCATCCCAAGATCTTCCTAAACTTTGCAATTAGTGGGGGTAAGAGAAGCTAATATAACTCGCTCAAAATAAATTAAATTTTGAGAAAGAGTTTGGGCAGTAAACTATATTCTCTTAAAGCATTAAATCAATGGCTTATAGAGAAAAATGTAACTGCTACCCTTAGCACCTAGTTGGATGCTCCCTCTTACTTCAAATGCAAAGAGTTTTGACTATTGGACGAGCACCTTTTTGCTATTCAACTTGTGTAAGTAAGTGAGGTAATGAATTATGTCAGTTCAAACCATTCAATCTATCCAATCCGAGTTACTTGTAGATTTATCCACAGAGGATCAACAGCTTCTCTCTGGGGGACAAACCAGCTCGGACGATGAAGACGAAGATGGAGAGGAAGAGGTAGATGAAGAGGAAGAGGAAAATGGAGGCAGAAGAAGAAAAGCCAAAGTCTACAAAATCACAATCCTCAGACTCAAGTAGAGAAAAGAGAAGATTGACAATAACTCACTTAGGATAAATTAAATTTTGAGAAAGAGTCTGATTTGTCTCTTATCTTCTCTTCAGGTATGAAATCAACAGCCTAGAGACAATAAAGGTAGCTGTTATCTTTAGCATCTACCTTTATGCTCGCCCCTTACTTCAGATCAACATAGTTTCGACTAATCAATGAGTACAGCTTTTGCTGTATATCTCAAGGCACTAGTCATTCTTTTGCACTGTACAAAAGTGAGGCAAACAATTATGTCAGATCAAAATATTACACCTGATTTGCTTGTGGAGCTATCGACAGAAGAACAGCAGCTTCTCTCTGGAGGAATATACGGCTACGGCGGCTACGGCGGCTACGGTGGCTACAAACGCCCCTACTACGGACGCCCCTACGGACGCCCCTACTACGGACGCCGCTACTGTTGATACTCAGTTAGCAAAGCCTAAGCACTGAGTGATTCCTGCCTTTAAACTTTGCACTTAGTAGGGAAACTAGAAGACTCACATAACTCGCTCAAGATAAATCAAGTTATGAGAGAGTTTGAGCCATCTCCCATATTCTCTTAATGCATGACATCAACGGGACTAGACCCAAGAAAGATAGATGCTAAAGGTAGCATCTATCTTTCTATTTTCCCTTTAATTTATTGCAAGGGAAGAATCAATTTCTAATATGGATTCTGAAAATTTTTGGTTAACTGGATGCAAATTATGCCTCTAATTTTGCCGAGTCTATTACCGCCTTTCGCTCCCAAATCCAATCGAGTAAAATCGGATTAACTAACTCCGGTGCTTCATCCTGGGGACAATGCCCTACTCCCTCTAAAGGGATAAACTTTTCTACCTGCGGGAAGTTGGCTAATTCTCTACCTAACTTAATTGGTTCCCACGGGTCTGCTGTTCCCCATAAGATAATTGCGGGACAGGCTAACAGTGGCAAAAGGTCTTCTGGTAGAGGCCCTGTAGAATAAGAAGTAAAGGCAAGGAACACAGCTACAGCACCCGGATCACTTGCTGGTGAAGTGAGAATATCTACCAACTCATCTGTCACCACCTCAGCATTAGCATAGGCTTGTAGCAGAATTTTCCGCACTGTTTTTGGTTTGGCGAGTTGATTGAAAAAGAAATCACCAATTGGTTTAATAGATAACAGGCGTTGCAGTAGAGGCGCTCCGTAACGACGAGACAAAGGTAAAGTTACCCGTTTGCGATCGTGCAACAGTCGTAAAGAACAGTTGAGCAAAGCAACTCCTAAGGCAATATCTGGGTTGCTTACTGCTGCTTGCATGGCTACAATACAGCCAATAGAATTTCCGACTAAAAAAGCTGGCTCACCAACAACTTCGCGGCAAAAATCTGCTACTTGCTGTCCCCAGGTTTCTAGTGTGTAGGCAATTTTTTCACCAGGTTTAGGTTTTGCGGAAGCCCCAAAACCAATCAAATCGATCGCATAAACACGGCAATTTTCCGCTAATACGGGAATATTTTTTCGCCAGTGCCACCAAGAAGCGCCAAATCCATGCACCAGAACAACAGCTGGGCCAGTGGTTCCTTGGGTTTGATAGCAAATAGGGAAATCTTGCCAAATCCAGGTTTTTGTAGAGGTAGGTGCTGTTTTTGAACTTGAGGTTGTCATGGGAAGTTTGATGAAAACAAGGGTAAAAGCCTTTTAGCAGCAAGGCGCAAGTAAAATTGTTTTGAATTGGAATAAAATTTATCAGATTTTCAAAGTAAATCCTTTGCTCTAGTGATAACTTAGACGTACACCGCGAAAGCTTCTAGGCTAATAACACTAGCATCAAGCTGATAGTTTTATCCAGCATAGAGAGTTTTCATTTTGTTTATAGAGGTAATTTACTCATAACTTTGATTATGTCAGTATTTAGGAGTCATAGCTTCTGCAATATGAGTCATATTTTAGCTATTTTTTAGATGTGAGCGAATTAGCATCAGTGCTAGATTCAGTAGTTTCACAATTTACGACAGCCAATTTGGTCTATAAGATTGTCGAATATGAGGCATCGGCTAAGGGGTGGTTTGCAACTGGAAACTGACGCTGAATTTAACAATATTTTTCTTGTTCCTAGTTCTGCGAGCCAGAAATCATGAATCTACTAGAAACAATCGATACTCCCGTTGGGAGCTATGCACCCGATTTTGAACTGCCAGGAATTGATGAGCAAGTACACCATCTCAGGCGTTATCTTGAGAAGTTCCGAGCAGTTGGCGTTATTTCCATGTGTAACCACTGCCCTTATGTAGAGTGGTATATAGACAGGTTAAAAAACATTCAAGCCGAATTTGCCCCCAAAGGCTTCACATTAATTGGTATGAATGGTAGTGATGGTAATTACAACACTAGGTCAAGCTTTGAAAATATGAAAGCTTTTGCCGAGTGTCACAACTTGAACTTCCCCTACCTGTGGGACTCAACGCAAGATGTGACCCGCAGTTTTGGTGCTACTAAAACACCAATGGCATTTTTAATAGATACTAATGGTATAGTACGCTACAAAGGTAAAATTGACGATCATCCCCAAGACCCATCAACGCCGGGAGAGGATTATTTAAGAACTGCGATCGCTTCTCTGTTTCTTGGTCAAGAAATAGATATACCACAAACAGAACCAATAGGTACTACACTGATTTGGCGTAACTAGACATAGATAGTCCCTGTAACTGCTATCTTAAATTGGAGGCAATTGCAACTTTTTTGATAAAGCGGAACTTCATGGGAACGAATTACCGACGGGTTTTACTCAAACTGAGCGGTGAAGCCTTAATGGGCAACATGGGCTATGGCATTGATCCCGAAGTGGTCAAAGGCATAGCACAAGAATTAGCAGAGGTGATAGCCACTGGCACTCAAATCGCCATAGTTGTTGGCGGCGGCAATATTTTTCGTGGCGTCAAAGCAGCGTCGGCAGGGATGGACAGGGCAACCGCTGACTATATTGGGATGATTGCCACGGTAATGAATGCCATGACGCTGCAAGATTCGCTGGAACGCATAGGAGTACAGACGCGGGTGCAAACTGCGATCGCTATGCAAGAATTAGCGGAACCTTATATCCGCCGTCGTGCCATCCGTCATCTTGAAAAAGGACGGGTGGTAATTTTTGGTGCTGGTTCTGGAAATCCCTTCTTTACTACAGATACGACTGCGGCATTAAGAGCCGCAGAAATTGATGCAGAAGTGATTTTTAAAGCCACTAAAGTAGACGGGGTATATGATGCTGATCCTCATATTTATCCTGATGCCAAGCGTTACAATAGCCTCACCTACGCGCACGTTTTAGCCAAAGATTTGCGGGTGATGGATAGTACTGCGATCGCCTTATGTAAAGAAAATAATATCCCAATTCTGGTATTTGACCTAACGGTGCGAGGTAATATCCACCGAGCAGTCTTGGGAGAATCTATCGGCACCCTTGTGGGAGGTTCTTGTGAAATTAGCTGAAGCTGAGAGTACGATGCAAAAAACCGTTGAGTCAACTCAACGAGCTTTTAACACGATTCGCACTGGTCGCGCCAATGCGAGTCTATTAGATAAAGTATCGGTGGACTATTACGGTTCGCCCACTTCCTTGAAATCATTGGCAAACATCAGCACACCTGATGCCACGACGATCTTAATTCAACCCTACGATCGCAGCAGTTTAAATATAGTCGAAAAAGCGATTTCCCTCTCAGATGTGGGTTTAACCCCCAGCAATGACGGTACCGTGATTCGGCTGAATATTCCGCCTTTGACAAGCGATCGCCGTAAAGAACTCGTCAAAATGGCATCGAAGTATGCTGAAGAGGGCCGTGTTGCTATTCGCAATATCCGCCGAGATGCTATAGATGCCATTCGCAAACAGGAAAAGAATACTGAAATTTCTGAAGATGAAGCGCGGGATCAGCAAGATAAATTGCAAAAACTGACAAACAAGTACACCGCCAGAATCGATGAATTGCTAGCAGAAAAAGAAAAGGACATCACAACCGTTTAATCTAAGGTAGGGAGGATGGGATCAATCCCTCTCCCTATTTATAGCGGTGTAAAAACTTGATCCCTGGTACTTTACTTCCATTTTCAGCTAGATGTAGTAGAGGTAGTCAGAGTACATAACATCATTCAGATGCTTGAATTCTATTTAAAGACATCTGTCACAGTGCCGCACCTAGCTATAAACTAATATAGATTTCATCAAAATTTTAAACATATAAACCCCAAATCGATTAAGAGAAAGGTTTTCCCTAAAAAATATCTACCAAAAAATAAATATTTAGCTAAATAAAACTGAATACTATGTAATTTTCAGCAGTAAATCTTAAAATTAGTTTTAAGTCTGATCAGACTGCATCTTTGTCAAAAAAAGATATACAGCGGAAAATCACTAATTCAGGAGCAAAAATTCAGCCATATGTACGACTGCATCATCGTCGGCGCTGGGCCAGCTGGTGGAACAGCTGCATATCATTTAGCCAAGCAGGGTCGCTCAGTATTAGTGTTAGAAAAAGAATCCCTACCAAGATATAAACCTTGTGGCGGTGGTGTATCTCCAGCGATCGCTCAATGGTTTGACTTTGATTTTAGCCCAGCGATTTCTGTAAAAGCCGACTCTCTTCGCTTTACCTGGAAATTGGGCGACCCCGTGGAAGCGAAAATTGCCACTAAAGAACCAGTCTGGATGGTGCGACGAGATATTTTTGACCATTTCCTAGTCCAGCAAGCACAGAAACAAGGGGCTGAACTACGAGACAATACCGAAGTTACAGGTATTGAGTTTAAAACTGACTATTGGCAAGTTAACACAGCCAATGGGCCAGTTACTGGTCATTACTTAATCGCGGCTGATGGTGCCAAAGGGCCAATGGCAAAATGGCTAGGCTTCAAAGACCGTAAACGCCGTTTAGCAGGAGCTTTGGAAGCAGAAGTTCCCGCAACTGTGAAGGACAAATCCACAATCCACTTCGAGTTTGGCTTGGTAAAAAACGGTTATATTTGGAATTTCCCGAAGGCGGACGGTTATTCAATTGGTGTCGGTACCTTTATTGGTGGCGAACCTCAGGACTTTAAGAAGATTTTAGATGAGTACGCGCGATCGTTTGATGTAGATATCAAAACTAGTAAGCAGTATGGTTATCCCCTTTGCTTGTGGGATGGCAACCAAAAGTTGCATACTCAAAATGCGGTTTTGGCTGGGGAAGCTGCTTGTGTAGTTGATCCGATGACAGCAGAAGGCATTCGTCCGTCAATTTTTAGCGGTTTGATTGCAGCAGGAGCCATTAATGAGGCACTTTCTGGTGATACCAACGCTTTAGAAAAATATAGTGAAGCCATTAATGAAGAATGGGGTACTGAGATGGCTTGGGCACAAAAATTAGGTGGAGCATTCTATCGCTTTCCTGGCATTGGCTACAAAGTTGGTGTTAAGCGCCCCTCTGGTGCCAAAATCATGGGTAAGATTCTGTGTGGAGAACTGCGCTATGGCGATGTCGCCGGTCGTGCCCTCAAGCGTTTAATTCCTGGTTTTGGGGGGTAAATATTAGAGATTAGGTAACGAATCTCTACCGGGCGAGATGCCCACACTTCGGAGTCAGCAGAAGTGTGGGTAGTTCACTTAAACCCAGCAGAACGACGATAAAGTAACCAGATAAATAGCGGTGAACCCAGCAACGCGGTGACAGAACCTACTGGTAGTTCTACTGCTCCTAGTCTAGAGAGTAAATCTGCAAAAGTTAGTAACCATGCACCTGCAAGGGCGGAAAGTGGCAAAACAAAGCGATGATCTGTACCAACGATCAGGCGGACACCGTGAGGGACTACAAGACCAACAAATCCAATCAAACCACTAATACTGACTGCACCTGCGGCTAATAAAGTGGCGACACCACCAATTAACAGACGCGATCGCGTCAACGAAACCCCCAAACCCACAGCTAAATCATCTCCTAAAGCCAGCACATTTACCGATCGCGCCAATAAGCATCCCCCAAGCAATGCAACGATGATGTAAGGGCCAGCCGTAGCAATTTCTTGCCAACCCCGTCCGTTGAGACTACCCACTAGCCAACTGAGCGCAATTTGAATTTGACCATCTTCAGCTAAAAGCAGCAATGTGCTTTGCACAGCACCAAATAAAGAACTCACCGCCACTCCGCCTAAAATCAAGCGCTCCACTGAAATTCCCGACCCCGCACGACCGAGCAAAATAACGATCGCTGAAGTCAAAATTGCTCCCATCCACGCTGCTAAAGGAATTGCGATCGGGAATATTTGCCACACGATCATCAGAATCACAATTAATCCTGCACCCGCTGAAATGCCCAGAATAAATGGATCGGCAAGACTATTGCGTAACATTCCTTGCAGCAGTGCTCCTGACATTCCCAAGGCTGCGCCGACAATAAGAGCAGCTGTAATCCGTGGGAGTCGCAAATCCCAGAGAATTGTCTGTTTAACCGGATCGCCTTTTCGGAGTATGGCTTGCCCAAATTCCGACATACTTAAAGGTACTGCTCCTTGAGAAAGTGACAGTGCTAGCGTTACTACCAGTGCTGCACCAAGGAGCAAAACAGCCCAAAGTACACGGTGTTCAGTAAAAATTGTCTGAAATGATCTAGTGAAATTCCGATCTAGTAATTTCATTAACTATAATCCGTCCCAAACAAAGCTGTATTTAATGAGGAAATTTTCAATAGAGGTATTTGCATATTTATCTTAGTCTTGATCATTTTTTCTAGTACAGCCCGGTGTTACGAAACCACCAATTTTAAATTAATGAAATGCTTAATATCAATTCCGGCTAATTACTTATCATTTGTGATTGCAACTGTAACAAAGTGAAATGTTCACCTTTGGCGTTCCCACAGGGAAGCAATCCCAAAAACCTTGTGATTGCTTCCCTTATGTACGAGAGGCTTGGCGAAGGGTGACAATGACGGTTATTTAAGCGGACATGATATAAGTATTAAGATAGATAAAATTTATCCCAATCGGTTGATGAAAAGTAGTATTCAAAATGTGCTAATAGAAACTGCAAAGTAACTGCTAAATTTCAGCTACTTAGTAAAAAAGGATATAAACCAAAATTTATTTTACACCTTTTTTGTATACATTTAATTAGGGAAAAATGGAAGATTCAGTATTTGTTATATTTCTTGCCTTTGGATCTATTTGGATTTTGATGGGAGTTGTAGGTTGGATTGCTTTTTTAAAATCTGAGGGTGAGGAAATTAAGTTTGGTAAGTGGGGACTTATAGTTGCTATTCCAATCCTAATACCAATAATTGTTGCTCTGATTATTGGTGTACTTTATCATTAGTAAAAGGAATAATTTACTTGTTCATCGCACCCCTAACCAAAATCACTGTACTTTCCACACCAGAGGCGATCGCTTCTGGAATATTACCTTGAATCGCTTGCTGCAACAAGCCCTCGCGTGAAGCTCCCAAAACTACAACATCGTAACCTTCGGTTTTCACTAGGTTAATCACACCTTCCGCAACTGAATTAGCTTGGACTGGGATAGCAACTACAGTACTGGACAATTTGCGGCGACGCATCAAATGGCGGATGGCTTGTTCTGAAACTGACATATCTGGCTTGAATTCAGATGGCTTAAACACTTGTGTCAGGCGAATTTGCGTATCATTTCCCAATGTAATTAAAGCAGGTAACAATTTAATCGCCAGAGGGGAATTGGGACCACCAGCCATCGGGACTAGCCAGCGGTTGAAGGAGTGCTGAGTGTGGAGTGCTGTTAGTGGATAGCTGAGGTTCAGCCCGTGTGGAGTGCTGTTAGCAATAGCTGGGTTTTTAGACTGTGTGGGGTGCTGAGTAGTGCCCAACTTTACCAAAACTACTTCGCAGGTGGCTTGGCGAATTATGGTGTCAACAACGTTGCCAAAAATCCGGCCAGGGGTAGATGTGTTACCTTTCCATCCCATTAAAATTAGGTCGATGTGTTGTTCGTTAATTGTCTCCAAAATTGCCTGTGCTACATCGTGAGTAACTCGTATCTGCGTGTGTAAGGGAATCTTCCACTTTTTTGCTAAGACTTCTGCTTGTCGTAGCAAGCGGCGACTTTTTGCCGTCCTTACCTGTGTTTCCGATGGGGAACTGTGGCGGGGTATCAACATCACTTGCACGCAATCTATTTCATAATGGCGATCGCGGGCAATAGCTACTGCCATTTGTAATAAAATAGCGGCTGTTTCGGGATTAGCTACAGGGACTAATAATCGACCACTGCCGGTACTGGGCGATCGCGTTTGGTAAACTATGTATGAAGGTTCTGGTCGGAGTTTAAGAGTCCGGTTATCACAATTTAGATGATCTGCTTCCGCCCGAATAATATCTGCACGAGTAATAATCCCGATCAGTTTCCGTCCATCCAACACAGGTAAGCGACTGATTTGATAGCGATCGAGTAAATACAGCACATTGCTCAGGGTATGGATTGGTGTTACTGTCATCGGGACAGGGGTCATAATTTCTTTTAAGAAAATATCGGCTAAATTGCGTTCGTGAAACGTGTGCTTTGCACTCTCGCGGATTTTCAGCAAATCTGATTGCGTCACAATCCCTACTAACTTGCTATCTTCTACCACAGGGAAACCGCGATGATGGGAACGAGCAAAGGATTGCATTGCTTCTTCCAAGCTCATCTCTGCATCCAGAGTTTCTACCCGTTCTTGCATCACATCTTTTGCGGTTAACTTGGTTAATGCTCCTTCCATAGGAGCTTCTTTGGTGAGAGTGATGCCTTTTAATTCCAAAAGTTTCTCATAAAGCGAACCAGGCACTACCTTATCCGCAACCAGGTAGGCTGCTACAGAAACAATCATTAAAGGTAGCACCAGATTGAAATCTGTAGTCATCTCAAACACAATCACAATTGCTGTGATTGGCACTTTAGAAACGGCGCTAAAAAATCCCCCCATACCCGCTAGCGCGTAAGTAGTAGGAGAACCTGTTCCGGTGATGTATAGCTCAGAGACACCAATGATATGTCCTAAACAAGAACCTAAAATTAAGCTGGGAGCAAATAATCCCCCCGGCGCTCCTGAACCAAATGCGATGAGTGTGAGAATAAACTGGGCCGCAAAGGCGATCGCTGCTACGGTAGGATGGGCCCCTCCAGTAATTAAGGACTCCCGTAATCCCGTATTATCACGAAAGGATGCCGGGAGCATTGCCACGACAACACCAGAGATAAATCCAGCCAAAGCTACCCGTAACGGTAAGCTGATATGTAATTTTCTATAAAATTTAATACTAAATATTAAGCCGCGATTAAACAATGCACCTAACAACCCTGCCAAAATCCCCAAAAGCACGAAAAAGGGAATTTCTGGGATGGAGAATTGGCTGGAAGATTGTACCAATTGCAGGTTAAGGTCTAAACTGCCACCGCCTAAAAGTCGGGATATCACCCCTCCAATAAAGGAGGCGATAATGGCAGTTCCCAAAGTCAATCCTGATAAATCTTGGAGTAATTCTTCAACGATAAACAATACACCTGCGATCGGGGCATTGAAAGCAGCTGCTAAACCTGCACCCGCACCAGCTGCAATCATTTGCCGTCGATGATCTGGGGAAGTGGGAACCCAGCGACTCATCCCTGCTGCCAAACCTGCCCCTACGTGAACGGTGGGGCCTTGTCGTCCCAGAGTCATGCCCGAACCTATGGAGATGATTGCACTGAGTAACTTTATACCTGCCACGCGCCAGGATAATTTTATCGGCACATTGGCAAGAGTTGCTTTGACTTGCGGAATACCGCTACCATAAGCCTCTGGTGCCAATCTATCCACCAACCATCCAGCCACAAACCCCAGGACAAGACCAATTGTCGGTAGTACCAGCCATGCTGGCAACAGATGGGTAGTATGGACACGCCATGTCCCCAGCCATCCCGATCCTACTTTCAGGAACACCGCAGATAGGGCAGCAACCAGACCGATAACACAAGCTTCGGCGATCGCTAAACCTTTTCTAGGCTGCCACCAGGTGCGAAAGCGCTGATTCATAGCAATTTTGGATTTTAGATTTTGGACTTTGAATTACAAGTCTGTACCAAAAAGCTGCTCAGTGGAATCTTATACCAATTACGAATTACGAATTACGAATTACCAATTATTTAATTGCTTCTCCCCGTAGTGGATAGCCCTTCTACTATCAGAGATGGAGTATAACAAGAACCATTCCAATCAGCATCATTACCCAGTGTAACCAATTGCTTCAGGGCTGTGTAGACATTACCTGCAACCATCGTATCCTTAACGCGCCCAATTACGTGACCATTTTGGACGCGGTAGCCTAAATCAACGTTGATTGAAAAATCTCCAGAAATGCTGCCGCCACCACCTAGCATTTGATCCACAATTATGCCATCATCCAGTTCTTTAATTAAATCTGGTAAAGATGCCGAACCTGGCTCAATCAGAAAATTAAATAAACCAGGGGTGGGATAGCTACCTAAACCAGGGCGAAAACCATTTCCAGTGGTGTTAGTACCCAGTTGGCGACCGGTGGTGCGATCGCCATAAAAATTCTGTAAAGTCCCGTTTTGGATAAATACTAAAGATTTAGTAGGAGTACCTTCATCATCAAAAGGACAACTGTAAGGGCCGGCTTCCGGGTCTTGGTAGAGGGTGAGACTGGGTGCGATTACTGGGGTACCCAGGCGTTCTGCCCAAGGGGAAGCTACTTCTAAGACCCGCTTGCCATTCAAAGCTTCTTGCACAGTGCCCCAAAGCATATCAGCTGCTTTAGAAGTGAACAAAACCGGGATGCGACCAGTAGGAGGTGAAATATTTTCTCTGGCCCAAATTAACCGTTGTAAAATTTGGTTAGCCAATATCTCAGGGTGGAGTTCGCCCCGCTTGGTTTGACCATCGGAAACACTTAAAAAATCATCACCGCGCACCCATTCTGCTGATATATAGCAGTTGAGGGTAGTATCGGTGTAGTGACAATCTAAACCTTTAGTGTTGACTATTCTGGTGGTTTCAACATCACATTCCCAGTCACCGTTGCAAACAACATCGGGATAGGCATCGCGGATGAGTGCGATCGCTTCTTTGCCCCAATCTACCAAAATCTCTATCGGCACACTTTCCCCTAAATCTGGGTAGGCAGGCTGAAAGTTAGAGCCTAATTCTACTGTTTCTGGTTGATTCAGTTGACTGAGTGCTAGAGCTTTTTCCACCATTACTTCGGCTAGGACAGAACCGTAAGCCACTGTGAGTCCTGGACGCCCGTTTCGCCAAAGCCGTAGGGCTGTACCTTCAGATTGATTGGTTTCTAGCTGTTTGAGTCGGTTTGCCTCAAAAAACACTGGACGAGAAAGCGATCGCGACTGATACACCTCAGCAGCTTCTGCTCCAGATTTTATAGCTAGTTCCAGCAACTGTTCGGCGAGTGTATCTTGTGACAAATTTTCAGAACCCATGACCCTTAGTGAATTGTGGATTTTGAATTGCATATCAACGCCCTCTCTTGAAAGTGCGATCGTCGGCTTTTGACGATTAAACTTTCCGCTGATGAACGCAGATAACCATCCAAAAATCATCAGCGTTTCCTTATAGTTACGATTTGAAACCACAGATCAACACTGATGGACGCAGTTAATTATCCCAAATCATTGTCATGTCTCAACGTTTCTAGTCATTAGTCATTGGTCATTGGTCATTTGTCATTAGTTATTATTCATTCTTCCCCCATACCCAATGTCCCATGCCCATTTTCAGAGATTAACCTCTTGCAACAGCCAAAAACCAGCAAAAGATTGTGCTTTGGGATCAGACTGCACGCCGATAAAATGCACTCCGTTAGCTTTTTGCTTGGCTTCTTCAAAACCTTTAGCTTCTGCTAAGATTTGAGGTTTTTTGATATTTGCTACAATCCAACTTTCAGTTACACCAGTTTCTAAAAGCAATCTCGCCTCTTCACTGGTGTCTAATCTTAAGAAAGCCAACTCCAAACCAGACATCCAGCCTGCCAAGGGCAACGCTCTCGGTGAGAAAATCAAAATACCAGGAATCCGAGCTTCAGGTGAAACTTTTGCCAACTCTAAAGGGAAAGCTTCACCAAAACCAATTTCCCACTCTGGCATTTCTGCAAAATCCGCAGCATCTAAGGTAACAAATACCCACTGCTGTCCTTCCAAAGCATCTGGTAAACGTTGCGGCAAAGGTTTCTCCAAGCGGACTGAGGGATTAGTCCCCCCTTGATACCCTGCCTCTTGAGGATACACTTCTTCCATCCGCTGTTCTAACCATTGGTTGAGAACCAAAGTACGGCGGCTAGGCTGGGCGGGAATGCCCAAGTCTTGGCAAGCTTTAGTAATCATGTTGTTCATTTGGCGGCGGAAAAAGCGGATTTTAATTGGTGCTTTTCCAGCTTGGTTAATAGCTTCCTGCAATGCTGTCCGCAACCAACCCGAATTTACCTGGGTACTGGGACAATATTGAGCATAGCGAAACAAAGAATCTGGTTTTGTGCCGATATCCAAGGGGCTTTCGCAGACTAAGACTTCCCAAATTTTTTTCTGATTATCGTCCAAAATCGGACGGGAGTAAAAATCGATTTCCCAAATACTGCCCATGTTTTGCGGTAAAAATCTGGCTGTTATGTTTTCCTGATATGTTGATCATACGAGTGTTGGGGCAGCATGGAGAAATGGTGAAGACAAGAAGGAGATGAATCGCAAGACAAGCTAAAGGAATAAATAACTATCAGCCCATACTAGGCTGGAACACATCGCTAAGTTTGCCTTAGAAATTAAGCCCTTAATTGAGGGAGGAGCGATGTCAGGCAATTAAGTTAGGTTCTTGTCAGCTTTTGATACTGCTGGCGAAATATTACTTAACCTAACGACTGAGCCATAAGCTTTGCAAATTGCGAAGTTCGCGTGGTCGC